>JAGBSZ010000192.1 GCA_017631585.1 Bacteroidaceae bacterium | reverse complement strand
GTGGTTTCTACAGCTTTCCCGTTTGAAGCAATAGCCGATGAAGGCAAACGCAGAAAACTTATGGGTGCAATAATGCGCTTTCTTCTCGAGTAAAAAAGGATTTATAAAGAAAATTGAAAAGCTTCTTAAAATTACTGTCATAAATCTTTGCCATTATAAAAAAAAAGAGTAATTTTGCACGCTGAATAGCATAAAGCACTTTTTGAACAAAAACATATAATATATAAGACGATGAAAAGAACATTCCAACCCTCTAACAGAAAGAGAAAAAACAAGCACGGTTTCCGTGAGAGAATGGCTACAAAGAATGGCCGCCGCGTATTGGCTGCTCGTCGCGCTAAAGGACGTGCAAAGCTTACAGTTTCTGACGAATACAACGGCAAGAAAAAGTAATTGCAATAAAATGTCAGGCAGTGCCTGTCTAAATAATTTTGCAAAGCAACAAGGAGTGGAGTTTTCCACTCCTTGTTGCTTTTATATACTCATTTCGTTGTGGCGGATGTAAAGGATCTTGCATGATGATGATGTGAGGGTCGTATCTTGTACTTGCGTCGTTTTTTAGAAGTTTACTACGTAAAAAATCTGCTAAATATTGTTTAATTGAATTTGAACTATTATTTTTGTGGATGTGTAGTAAGATTTCTGCTTGATTTTACAGGTACAGGTACTTATATCCGATAATTAACAAATAATAGTATATCTATGAAAAATTCGTCTTTAATCTCTTTGGGGCTTGTTATGGCTCTTGTGTTATCGCTATTTACGGGTTGCGGTAAAGATAAAGTAGCTTGCGACATCTCTTTGAAGGGTACAGCCTCAGGTACTGTGGCTTTTGCGAATTCTGCGGAAAAAACAATGAAGTTTTTCTCCGGAGACAGTGTGACTGTAATAGCAACTCCCAAAAAGAATTGTGATTTCTTTGGTTGGTATGTTGGAAAGGAGAAAACTCCTCTGAGCACAGATACCAATTATACTTTTATTGCATCGGAGAGTGTTACGTTGATTGCAAAATTCGGAAAATCTCCTGTTATTTCAATTGATTGCAATGATAATGGTAATGTTGCTTTTATTGATTCTTCGGAGAAATCATTGGTTATCCCTCGTGGAAACAAGGTAAGTGTTGTGGCAACAACAAATGCAAACTGTGAATTCAGAGGCTGGTATGCAGGTGATTCTAAAGTGTGCGACAAAACTGAATATACTTTTACTTCATCAAAGAATGTCTCTTTGGTTGCTAAATTCGTAAAGAGTCCTGTTGTTTCGATCAGCAATAGCGAAAATGGTAGTGTCGCTTTTGCAAATTCTTCAAATAAATCAATGCCTGTATTCACAGGTAGCGATGTAACCGTTATTGCTACACCTGACGAGGATTGCGAGTTTGAAGGTTGGTTCTCGGGTGATACAAAGGTGTGTGCAGAGCAGTCATACACATTTGTTGTTTCAAAGAATGTCTCTTTGGTTGCTAAATTCTATCCAAGCCCCGTTGTATTTATCAACAGTGGCAAGAATGGCAAGGTGGCGTTTGTTGATTCCAATGAGGATTCAAAGGTGGTGCTAAAAGGAACAGATGTTACTGTCAATGCAACTCCTGACAAGAATTATGAGTTTGTCGGATGGTTTGTAGATGATGCGAAAGTAAGTGCTGATGCTTCTTATACATTTAATGCTTTGGAGAATATATCTCTATTGGCAAAGTTCAAGGCGTGTCCGGTGGTTTCAATAAGTGGAACAGAGAATGGACGTGTTGCCTTTGCTGACTCCTCAGAGAAATCAGTGATTGTATTCTCAGGAACTGATGTTACTGTTACTGCAACTCCGGACAAGGGATTTGAACTTTATGGTTGGTTCGTTGGTAATTCAGAAACTCCTGTAAGCAAAGAACTTTCATATACATTTGACGTGAATGAGAATGTTAAGTTACATGCTGTATTCAAACAGAGCTTGAATGGTCATGAATATGTCGATTTGGGCTTGCCAAGCGGTTTGAAGTGGGCGAAATGCAATGTAGGTACTGATATTCCTGAAGATAAAGGCAGTTTCTATGCTTGGGGTGAGACTGAGGAAAAAAGCAACTATAGCTGGAGTACATACAAGTATTGTAATACTGCTGACAATACTGTGACCAAGTATTCTACAAATGAACGTTATGGCTGTGATGACGATAAGGTTGTTCTTGAAGCTGCAGATGACGTTGCAAGTGTAAGATGGGGTGGTGCGTGGCGTATGCCTACATCTGAGGAACAGGATGAATTGTGCAGAGTGTGTACATGGGAATGGACAACTTTGAATGATGTTCCCGGATATAAAGTTACAGGTCCTAATGGAAACAGTATATTCTTGCCTGTAACCGGATATATGAATGGTACAGATATTTTGAACAAATCGCTCGGTGGTTATTATTGGTCAAGTTCTTTGTACGGTAGCAGTTGTGGACGTGCGTTCTACTTGCTGTTCGATAATACCAAGTGCGACAAAGGTCAGTACTCTCGTCGTTATAGCGGTCGTAGTGTGCGTGCGGTGTTTGAATAATAGTTTTCATGATATAAAGCAGTTGAGAGTTCCGCGGAACTCTCAACTGCTTTATATGTGTATGAATTCGGTGTGTTTCGGTTTCTTATTATAAAATGAGAAGAACGGGCAGAGATTACCGTTCTTCTCTACGCAGATTCTCAATTCCGAAATATTGATAATCTGTTTTAAAATAAATATAATATAAAGCCCCTTATTCTTCTAATTGCGAATTGACATCATTGCTGTAATATTTGAAAAAATCGTGTTTCAGTAATACGGAGATCTTGCTTAACAGTATGGTGTCTATGCTTTCACGTTTGAAGATACTGTATATATTAGTTCTGTCGCAACATAACTGTCTCGCGAGCCATGATGCAGAGAATCCTTGCTCGTCGAATATTTTCTTGATAGTCTTTCCTATATGTATCATAGTTATGTAGTGTGTATTTTGGACTGAGTTTCTTTACTTTTGGCAAAAATATACTATTATAGATTTTCTGCAAACCATTTATTGTGATTATATTTCTACAATTAGTTGAAGATTAACGTAATAAATAATATTTTTATTATGATATTCAACTGAATGGTATTTGATGTTATTTCTGCTGGCGTCATTTGGCAAGTGAGGTTCGCTTTTTATCATAAAGGATTGTTTAAGGCTCTCTGTCACAATTTGATGTGGCTTTACAAAAAGAAGAGTGCAAATTCTTGTGTATAGCTAAATTTTGATAACTTTGTATCAATAACGGAAAGTTGGTTAATGCGTTCGCTGTATGACACCTTATAAAGAGTATCTATTTTACAAATGCGATTTAAATTAATATATTTATAAATGTTATGGCAAAAGTTAAAATTTCAACAACTATGGGCGACATTACAGTGCGCCTTTATGATGAGACTCCTCTTCATCGCGATAATTTTCTGAAACTGGTTTCCAATCGTTTCTTCGACGGAACTCTGTTCCATCGTGTGATAAAGGATTTTATGATTCAGGGTGGTGATCCTGAGAGCAAGGGGGCACCTGCAGGAAAAAGTTTGGGAAGTGGAGGTCCTGGATATAATGTGCCAGCGGAGATTAAGCCTGCAACGCTATTTCACAAACGTGGTGCTTTGAGTGCAGCGCGCCTTGGCGATGAGGTGAATCCTGCAAAAGAGAGTAGTGGCAGTCAATTTTATATTGTTTGGGGAAAGGTTTATAAAGCAGCCGAACTAAAACAGCTTGAACACCAAATGAAGATGCAGCAGGAGCAGAATATATTCAATACTCTTGCAGCAGAACATCGCGAAGAGATTATGAATCTTCGCCGTAACCGTGACCGTAATGGTTTGATGGTACTCCAGGATAAATTGGCTAAGATGGCTGTGGAGAAGAGTAAGGAACAGGGAACTCCCACATTTACTCCTGAACAGGTGGAAGCTTATACCACACTGGGAGGCACACCATTCCTTGATGGCGGGTACACTGTATTCGGTGAGGTAGAAGAAGGATTGGAAATTGTTGAAGCAATTCAAAATGTTGAGACTTTAATGGGTGACCGTCCCAAGACCGATGTGGTGATGAATGTGACTGTTACGGAGTAGATATTTCCTATGATAGTATTCTTGTAAACAGAAAAATATCAGTAACTCTATAATCTGTTTACAGTTGTTTTTTAAAATGGTGTAATGGAATCCGGTATGAAAAAGTATTGTATAGTGTTTTTATTATTTGTTATTGTAGCAACGTTTAGCTATGGGCAAGGTGATGCGTATGTACAAAAAACAAATATACCCACAATTTATATTGACACTGATGGAGGAAAGTCTGTGACTAGCAAGACTCAATATATAAATGCAACAATGGTGTATGTGTCAGGTTCCGACACTATACGATACGAGGCAATGAAGATAAGAGGACGCGGTAATTCTACTTGGGGGCTTGCCAAGAAACCTTATCGTATAAAGTTCAACGAATCGACAAAATTCCTTGGGAAAGGATATGCTAAGAACAAGAGCTGGACGCTCTTGGCTAATCATGGCGATAAGTCATTGCTAAGGAATGCTGTGACGTCAAGGATGGGTGAGTTCCTTGGAATGCCGTTCAATCCGGCTGCACATTTTGTAGATCTTGTACTCAATGGAACATATCTTGGAAACTATCAGGTGTCCGACCAGGTGAATGTCGATAACAAGAGGGTTGAAATATTTGAGCAGGACTATGCGGCAGATGATACCAGTAATATAACCGGTGGTTATTTGCTTGAGATTGATGGTTTTGCAACCGGTGAACCTGTATATTTTACAACAGGACGCAATCTTTTGGTCACAGTGAAGTCGCCCGACGAGGAGTATATCAATTCGGCGCAGAAGGATTATATACGCAACTATCTGAATGAATTTGAGAACAGATTGTTCAATACCTCGTTTACCGATTCTCTGACCGGTTATCGTCCAATGATTGATTCGGCAACAGTGGTGCCTTGGTATATCGCAACAGAACTCAGTGCTAATGTCGATGGTTTTTGGAGTACATATATTTATAAGGATAAGGACGATCCTAAGATATACTTCGGACCTTTGTGGGATTATGATATCGCTTACAATAATTGTGATCGTGTAGGTGATGTTACAAATGCCAGTATGATAGACAAGGGATTCGGTGATGGTTTGGCAAAGGTTTGGGCAAAGCAACTCATTCGCGACCCATGGTTTAACAAGGCTGTGAATGATGCTTGGGTAATGAAGAGAGATGAAGGACTCGAAGCCTGTCTGCATCATTACATTGACAGTATGGCAGCTCTTATAAACGAGTCGCAGAAACTGAACTACTCGCGCTATTCAATAGATTCGCATGTATATAATGAGATATATCTATATTCGACATATGATGAGTATATCAATCAATTGAAAAACTTTATCACAAAACATTCTGCTTTTTTGACAACACTTTTTGCAAGTCGTGCCGACAGTGGTGAAGGTAACGGTGGTGGAAATGGAGGCGATGGGGGAGATGGCGATGGCGACAAACCCTTAGAACTGCAACCATTTGAACTTAATAAATCCTATTTCTATCGTATATACAACAAGGGAAACAATCTTGTTCTTGATGTGGCAGAAGATGTTGCTGGCAACAAGAAGATAGTAGTAAATACTCCTGCTTATGGCAAGGATACACAATTGTGGCGGATAGAGAAGGTTGGCGACTGTTATCGTTTGGTGAATAGGGCTTTGGAGTTAGCTTTCAATGATCCTTCACCAATTGGCACTGTGAATACTCAACTCAATCTTACCGCAATTTCCGATAACGACGCAAGACAACTTTGGGACTTTGTAGTTGTAAACGAGAACGGTAACTACAATATAATTAATCTGGAGACAGATTTTGTTATAAACAACAAAGGAGGTAATGGTAACGAAGGTAATCCAGTAATCAGTTATTACAATAATGACAGGAACTCTGTCAGCAACAATAGACAGTGGCTCAT
Source organism: Bacteroidaceae bacterium (assembly GCA_017631585.1). Taxonomy (GTDB): domain Bacteria; phylum Bacteroidota; class Bacteroidia; order Bacteroidales; family Bacteroidaceae; genus HGM04593. Next base: position 6,320 of record JAGBSZ010000192.1, on the reverse strand, counting down.
TGTCCCCGAAGAATTGATACCTGATTATATTCCCGATGAGGTTAAGGAGTTACTCAATGCTACAATAGCCGAGGCAGAGGCGTTCCTGCAGTCATTAAACGATTGGCAGATAAGCGATGCTCCTTTCTGCTACAGCCTCGGTAATATTGAACAGTTACGTAGTATGATTACCGAATCGCACAGTTTTGAATCTACCGTAGCCGATGATTACATATTGATGAATGTGAATCTTGCTGCGGCACTTGAGCAGGCACGCATGGTTAATGCACCCTCTGAAAATCAACAATTTGTGTTGAGGCATGCTAACTCGGGTTATGTATTGAATCTCACAGAGGAAAGGGCAAGCATACAGCCCTATGAGTGCGAAAATCCCGACCAGCATTTTATCATAGAGCAATGTGGGGCAGAGAATACATTCTATCTAAAATCACTCAATGGGCTTTACCTCTCGATAGGAACTTCCGATAGTTGGAATATGTATGGTTACGAGAGTATTATTGATACTTTAAGAGCGGGACTTGTATTTGTGCCAAAGGATGGGTATTACCGTATCAATGCAATGAATGGCTTGATTGGTACAACGTATCTTGATGCCGATTCCAAAGTTTATGGTGACAAAATGGAGATTAATATAGGTACCGAAGCATATTGTGACTGGCTGCTTGAGGAGCCGGAGTCGGAAACCGAAAAATTGATGAAAGAGAAAGCTGCCTTATTGGCGTCATTACTACAGGAGGCTAAGGATGTACTCGAGAGTATCCCTGCATCGTGGATAGGAGAGGCGCCAATGCAGACATCGCCGCAAGCAGTAGCATCTCTTAAAGATACTATTGCTGAGATTGAGAATAGAGTGTATTCAACCGTTGATGAGTATGATGCAGTCATGTCGCAACTGAACCGTGCAATGGAAAATGTGGCATTGCTCAATGCTCCTGAGCATGACAAACTTTACAACTTGTGTCATTCAACCGGGCTCAATCTCTCTGTCTTGAATGGTTTGACATTGGAGAATGCAGACCATGCTGATGTTGATCAACGTTTCTCGCTTGTAGCTGTCGATGGAAAGGTGAACTGCTATAATATCCTTGGCAGCAGCGGCTATTTGAGTGTAGAGAGTGAAGATACCGGCAGCTTTATGTTTGCCGATACACCTCGTGGTGAAAATGGTTGTTTTGTGGTTAGACAGGCTGGAGATAGCATATTCTCATTATCAAGTATCGTTGGTTTTGTCGGTGTACAAGGTGCAGGTGTCGGCGAGGCTGTTCTGCCAACAGTTTCAGATGAATTTAATAGTGCGTTGTGGAGCCTTGTGGAGGTTGATGAGAGTTTTGAAACAGGAGTTGTCGGCTATATAAATAATGTGGATTATGCAGTGCGTTATGACAAGGCTCGTCAAGTAATAGGCTTTGTATCTTTCGATTTACAGGCTATGTCAGGTGTCGATGTGCGCATTTATACTGTGGGCGGCAGACTGTTATATACATTTAAGGCTACAGAAGAGCTGTCGTTGGTCAATATACCTACCGGAACTTATCTTGTGCAGTGGAATTGGAATGGTCGCCAACACACCGTGAAACTGCGTAAGGAATGATATGTCAGATGCGATAGTTGTGGAGAAGATAGAAAATGGCGAGCTGATGGTAAAAGCTGCCTATTATGATGTAAACACGGGCAAGGTTTCTCTGCAATAATAGCAGATAGAAAAAAATCAAACTGCATCCCAAAAGTTGAATTCAACTTTTGGGATGCAGTTTTAGGTAATCAAAATCAAACATTTTGTTTTGGAATATTCTAGAGGGTTAAAGCAGATAGTTCCATGTTTTTTTATACTTTTGGAACAAATAACTAAATTTGCATATTATTAACAAATATTATTGACTTAACTCCAATTAATATGAGAAGATTTTTCGCATTGTTCTTTTTTGTTGTGGCTGTTTTTACGCTTAGTGCGCAGACTACAACATCGAGTATCAGCGGTAGAGTTACGGATGCTAATGGCGAAATGTTGGTTGCTGCTACCGTAGTCGCTGTTCACACTCCATCAGGAACTCAGTATGGTACTGTTACCAACCCGGATGGCCGTTTCCATCTTAATGGTATGCGTACCGGCGGTCCATATAAGCTTACTGTCTCTTACGTGGGCTATGAGACTGTGGAACTTACAGATATCACATTGAGCCTGGGTGAGCCATGTTCTTTTGACGTGAAACTCAAAGATAGCATGTTGCTTGATGCTGTAGTGGTTGTCAGTACGGGAAATGACCGCTTCGAGGCCAGTAAGACGGGTGCCGGCTCGAACTTCAATCGTGAAGTCCTGAACAACATTCCAACTACAGACCGTAGTATTGCCGATATTGCTCGATTGAGCCCTGTGGCATCACTTACAAAGGGTTCAAAGGGTGGAATCTCATTTGCGGGTACTAACAATCGCTACAACTCATTCCTGATTGATGGTACTGTATCAAACGACGTCTTTGGTCTTACTGCATCGGGTACAAATGGTGGTCAGGCAGATGCCAGTCCTGTTTCTATGGAGACTATCGAGGAGGTGCAGGTGGTAATTGCTCCTTACGATGTTCGCCAGAGTGGTTTTACGGGCGGTGGTATTAACGCTGTTACCAAGTCCGGTACCAATACTTATAAAGGCTCTGCTTACTCATATTTCCGCAATCAGGATTTGGTAGGTAAGGGTGCCAATGGTCAGGCAATCTCTGATCAAACTACTCAGACTTATGGTGCAACATTCGGTGGTCCTATCATCAAGGATAAACTCTTTTTCTTTGTGAGCGGTGAGTATTACAACAACAAAACACCTGGGACTGATTACTCTCAGTCGGTAGATGGTTTTGTTACTGCAGAGCAGATTGATGATCTTGCTCAAATCTACAAACAGCACACTGGCTACGCACTTGATAACACCTATAAGCCACATATTCCAGAGCTTTGGTCGGCAAACGCAATGGCACGCATCGACTGGAACATCAACAAGGACCATAAGTTGATGGTGCGTTACAGTTTCTCGGGCGCAAACAAGGATCGTTACACAACATCGGCAAGCTCTTACAACTTTAACGACGCTGCATTTGACCAGGTTAACCGCACGCACTCATTGGTTGCCGAGTTGCAGTCGCGCTTCACCAACACACTCTCTAACGAGTTGCGTGCAGGTTGGACACGCGTTCGTGACTGGCGTGAGGCTCATGCTCCTAAGGGCGCTCCAAATGTCTCTGTAACCATTACCAACCCAACAAGTACCGGCTCAGACCGCAACAACACTATCTATATGGGTACTGAGTATTGTTCGCATGCCAACAAACTTGACCAGGATATATTCACTCTTACTGACAACCTCGCTTGGTACAAGGGTAACCACATAATTACTTTTGGTACTCACAACGAGTTCTATAAGATGTATAATGTATATGCTCAGAACGCAACAGGTAACTGGTCGTTTAACTCGTTGGAGGATTTCCGCAACAATAAAGTAAACAGTTTCTCTTACACCTACTTCAATACCAACGATTTGGATGAGGATGGTAACTGGGGTGGTAAGTTTGGCGCGGCGCAGTTTGGTCTGTATGTTCAGGATGAGTGGTCTCCGAATGACGATTTTACCTTGACATATGGTGTGCGTGCTGACATTCCTGTAATGTTGGACAAACCAACAGCAAGCGAAGAGTTCAACAACTCTGATTTGGCGAAAAAGTATGACGTGCGTACAGGTGATGTCCCATCGGGTAAGGTTCTCTTCTCTCCACGTGTTGGTTTCCGCTGGTATGCCAACAAGAAACACAATGTGTTGTTGCGCGGTGGTGCAGGTCTTTTCACCGGTCGCGTGCCATTCGTGTGGATATCGAACAATTTCTCCAACAATGGTATGGAGCAGGTATCTGTCAAGTCTTATGACCAGGATATGAATCCTACCCTCGGTCAGAATGTCACAGGCGAGGATGTTAAGAATATGGGATTCAAGGCTTCATCTTCTACAATCAATGTAGTTAACAAGAACTTTAAATATCCACAGGTGTTCCGTGTTAATTTGGCAACTGACATCAACTTTGGTGCAGGCTGGCAGGCTACATTGGAGGCTCTATACTCTAAGAGTTTGAACGACCTCTACGTTACGAATATCGGTTATCAAGCTACAGGCGCCGACTTTACAGCAGTTCCCGGTAACTCGGCTTCAAGCACACCTATCTACAAGAAGGCGACTTCCTATTCTGACGTTATTTACATGACTAACACCGACAAAGGTTATACCTACTCGGTTACAGCTCAGATTAAGAAGAGTTTCCGCTGGGGTTTAAGCTTGGATGCAGCCTATACATTCGGTCACTCATACACAGTGTTTGACGGTACATCATCTGTGGCTTACTCTAACTGGAAGTACAACTATGCCCGCAATACCAATGCTCCTGCTCTGGCTGTTTCGGGTTTTGATGTTCCGCATCGTATTATGGCTTCTATCAACTATAATAAGAGCTATGGCAAGAATAAGCGTTGGTCAACTCATGCTTCACTTGTATATGAGGGAAGATCGGGTCAGCCATACTCGCTTACTTACTATTTTAAAAAGAACCTCGATTCAAAGGCGGGTGGCGGTTACTCAATCAATGGTGACGGTTACAATGGCAACGACTTGATATATATTCCAACTCAGGAAGATATGAATAATATGAATTGGAAGAGCGATAAGGATAAGGCAGACTTTGAGGCATTCATTATGAGTGACAAGAATATGCGTGAGAATCGTGGCAAGTATTCTGAGCGCAACCAGTTCCGTATGCCGTTCGAGCATCAGTTCGACCTCAGTATATCGCAGGACTTCTGCTACAATGTAAAGCGTGGTAGCAAGATTACGCTTATGTGGAGTGTAATGAACCTGGCAAACCTCTTCAACAAGAATTGGGGCAAGTATTACGAAAATGTTAATTCATACTCGCCACTTACAGTTTCAAGCATAAGTGTCAGCGATGCGGGCGAAGTTACTCCAACATTCTCATACTTCTCAACTGATAAGTCTATCGATGATTATTATTCACGTTGGAGAATGCAACTCGGTCTTCGTGTCACATTCTAAAATAGTGCACAAGATAATATTGGGGTAATGCCCAACTATCATGTTTTTGCGAATAAAGTGCCCCTACAAGTTTTTTTCAAACTTGTAGGGGCACTTTATTCGTTGCAAGAATTTAATTATGTAAGTTTGTTTTTTACTTGCCCAATGCACCGGCGATATCCGCTGCGGTAACTCAACGTTGTTAGGTATCCTTGTCTTTTGGAGCGCTGACTATTGGGCTTGTAGCCTTTGGCGAGTAATCTAAACTTCTGAGTTTCCGTTAAATGGTAATTGTCATTTATTTGACTTCCACCTCTATCATCGCCGGGAAAGCGTAACTACGGTCGTTGCGTTTTGCAAGTGACTTGTGCAACGTTGCAATGGTTCGCTGAACCTTTTTGTTAAAGAGCTTCTTTCCGTTGCAAACAACTTTGACTTTTTTGTCAAGGTCGAGCATTCTGTCATTGATATATATAGTCAGTTTTGAATAGTCGCACTGCTCGATGTTTATGGTATTTCCGTCGATGCTTGCAACAACACATTTACCATGGGCAAGTTCATCGGCAGGAGCTTCAAGCCAGTAGAAATTTTCACGCAACACCACCTCCTGACGCCAGACAACCTTTTTGGGGTAAGGATTACGGCGATACTGCGACATCCACTCAAGTGCAAGAGTATCCACCCTGTCCATCCAGTGTCCCTTATCGGGTACGATATTGGACTGATGAATATATTTCCCGGGGTTTGCATTGCTCAAAGAGTCCATTACAACAGCTTTCTCCTTTGCAAGGATATTACGGTCGTAATAGTGATCATGTTCACCCATCCATATCATATATGGGAGGTTCATAAGGTTCACCTGCGAAGCCTCACCGGGATGTCCTGCCATCATTGATGCAGCGGCCCACTTGTCAGCCATACGCGGTGCAAGACGCCACACGCCATCGCCACCGGCTGAATAACCCATAAGATATATCTTGTTGGGATTTACGCCCTCATATACTACACAAGCGGCAATCAAATCTTCAAGCAACTCGTCGAGTCCTTTGCGATGCCATAAGTCGGATGTGTTCCATGGTGCACGCGGTGCAATGTAAACACCCTCTTTAGGTTCATACAGATATATTTGATTAACCCACTGTTCGTCATTAACCTCTTTGGGACAGTTTCCACCACCATGCATAGAGATATAGAGGCTGCGACCATCCTTAGGCATCATGCCAAAAGTACGGACAGCACAAGAGAGTTTTATGGAATCGTG
>JAGBSZ010000191.1 GCA_017631585.1 Bacteroidaceae bacterium | reverse complement strand
GTCAATACTGGCGAATGTTTGTTACTCCGGATATTATATCCACAAATTCAGGGAGATACACAAATACTGCGTTGAGTGTCATCTTCGGTTCATTCTCCCATCCGCGGTTGTATTCTGTCTTAAAGAGATAGAATCCGGGTGTGTCTGCAGATACTCCCCATTCAAATAATCCTCCGGTGCCAAGCATTCCAGGTTTGGACTGGGTGTAGTCTGAGTAAACAATCTCAAGACCGTTTGATACTGCCGGCTCAGACCAGGTATATCCGGTTGTCGGATTTCCGACAGCAGTGATGATAATCATCTCATTGCATTTTGAAAGAATTGTTACATCAGTGTGCGTTGGCTCGTCTGATGTTGATGCTGCGCCGGCTGAAACAAAACAGCCGAGAAGAACAAGAGAAATAACGAAAAGAATCGCGAACTTCTTCATGGGAGGATATATGATTCAGGAGTATATAGTATTTCAGGAGCGGACTGTCGTCTTCTACACTGAATTAAGGAAAAGTGCTGCGAGAGGGATCCGAACCCCCGACCTTCGGATTATGAGTCCGACGCCCTAACCAGCTAGGCCACCGCAGCAAAAATTGCATATTATGAATGCTGTTTGAGAATATATATGTTCCGAAAATAGTTTGGAAGGAATTATTCCTTCCTGGCTGCGTTCTTCTGGGCTAACGCGTTCATATATGCAGTAACTGCTGCAGTTACTGCAACTGTCTTGCCCTTCTCGAACTTCAGAGAATCTGCAAGCTGGTGCATACGGGTCTCGCTCTCGCGCATGTACTGAGAGAGAGAGCTCTCAACAGTCGGCTCGGAGAGGAAGTGGGTGTGCGTGTTTCCTGCGATAAACTCCGGATTGTTCATCACTGCGTAATGGAGCGGAAGTGTGGTCTTAACACCTAAGATAACATACTCCATCAGTGCGCGGCGCATACGGTTGATTGTATCCTCACGGGTCATTGCGCGTGCACAGAGCTTTGCAATCATGGAGTCGTAGTGCGGAGGAATCGAGTATCCGTTATGGATACAGCTGTCGATTCTGATGCCCGGACCTCCTGGAGATCTGTAGTGAGTAATCTTTCCGGCGTCTGCGATGAAATTGTTCATCGGGTCTTCTGCATTGATACGGCACTCGATTGCGTGTCCGCGGCAGGTAATCTGCTCCTGTGCGTACGGGAGCGGCTCGCCTGCGGCAACCATAATCTGCATTCTGACCATATCAAGACCAGTTACAAGCTCGGTTACAGTGTGCTCAACCTGCAGACGGGTGTTCATCTCCATGAAGTAGTACTTTCCGTCATCATAGAGGAACTCAACCGTACCTGCATTCTCATAACCGCAGGTCTTTGCGACAGTAATTGCAGACTGAGTCATCTGCTCGCGAAGCTCCGGCGTCATAATCGGACATGGTGCTTCCTCGATTAACTTCTGGTGTCTTCTCTGAATCGAACACTCACGCTCAAAGAGGTGAACAACATCTCCCTGCTTGTCTGCGAAAACCTGAACCTCAATGTGTCTCGGCTTTGCGAGATACTTCTCGATGAAAACCGTTGAGTCTCCAAATGCGGCGGCGGCAGTTCTGCTGGACTTTGCGATTGCTTCATCGAGTTCTGCCTCGTTGTTTACAATCGTCATACCGATGCCGCCTCCGCCGGCAGAAGCTTTTACGATAACAGGATAGCCGATTGATTCCGCAAATGCCTTTGCCTCCTCGTGGCTTGTGGACTGCGTCCACGGGAGAACAGGAACGCCTGCATCATGCATTGCCTGCTTGGAGTCAAGCTTTGAACCCATCATGCGGATGGTCTCTTCAGACGGTCCGATAAATGCAAAGCCTGCCTTCTTCACAGCTCCGGAGAATGCCGCCTTCTCCGCAAGGAAACCGTATCCCGGGTGAATAGCGTCTGCTCCAGCCATGTCTGCAACCTCTAAGATACGCTCAATGTTGAGGTAACTCTTTGTCGGGTGGGCCTGACCGATTAAGAATGCCTCATCCGCGTATTTCACGTGGAGAGAATTCTCATCGGCTT
>JAGBSZ010000190.1 GCA_017631585.1 Bacteroidaceae bacterium | reverse complement strand
CTGCTAAGTACCCGGACGGAACACAAATCTTCACAGATTCAGACCACCGGGCAATTACCTCAATGCGTGCGCAGAAGACCGCGGATGAGGTAATCAGAATGCTCAACGAAGAAGTAACAAAAGCCACTAATGAGTGGAATGCAAAGCAGAACGCGAGTGCTTAGTTAGGAGGACGTCATGGCAGAAGTAAAGGTAACGCTTAAGCGCATAAATGAAAAAGGACACATTTGTTTTTTAGCACCATCAGAGCCTGAACTTCAGATGGCACTTAGGAAAATCCTTACCACCTGCCGTGACAAGTACAACGATTATGTGCAGGTCACATTTAAGCCACCGTTTCCACCACGAACAACCGGCCCACATAGCCAAAATCGTCACTTGAACGGCCACATCATGCAGATTTGCAACGAAACGAAAAACAGTTACGACGCAATCAAATATTGTGTGAAAATGCTGGCCGTCGAAGAAATGGGTTACCCGTACGAAATAATCGACGGACATATATGGCCTAAAGGTGAAAGCGAAAGTTCAACAGAAGAATGTGCAAAACTCATAGAAGCTGCGCACGTGTGGGCTGCACACCACGGAATCATTCTAATAGAGGATTAAGGGAGGAAGCAGAATGAGTACCAAAACTAAAAAAACTATTTTATCTGTTGGAGAGCAGAGAGTATACGACTTCATGCTCGAGCACAAAGGAATTACTACTTTTCAGGCAAATCACGAACTTGGAGAGACACGTTTGTCGGCTCGCATTTTTGAGATAAAAGCTGCCGGAGTAAAGATAGAAGATGAATGGCTGACTGTGAAGAACCGCTACAAAGAACACCGCAGAGTTAAGAAATACTACGTAGCCGGGGGCGCACGATGAACGAAGCAGAACGTCGACAACGCGTTGAAGCCTTGGCCAGCTGCGGTGGAGTTTGCGAAGTATGCGGTAAAACACTCACGGCCGGAACATGGCAGGGTGCGCACCGCATAGCCAATACAAAGCCTAACCGGGCCAAGTGGGGAAACTTCATCATCGACCATCCGATGAACATTGCTATTGTTTGCAGCTTGGCTTGTAACCACGTTTGCAACATCGGCTACAACGAGGGAGCCTGCTTAAGGCTTGTAAGAGACATTGTGAAAAAGGAACTGATGAGGTTCCCGGCAGACAAATGAGCGAGAAGTTTGTAGCTGGATTGGTTTTGTTTTTTTACTTTTTCTGCGGAGGAATAGTTATCCGGCAGGAACTGAAAAACAAAACCATAGAGCAGAGACAATCCTTGATTCTTGCAGAACTCGAGGACTTAAAGAAAAAGGAGCGAATCACGGCTCAGGACGTGATGTTTATACAACAACTTGTTTTAGAGGGGAAACAATGAGTCAAATAAGTAAAGCTGCACAGTATAGAAGTTTCTATGATGTAGCAAAGAAAATAACAAACCCGGGAGCACGTCTTGCGTTCTACGATGCCTTGGACGCATACAGATTTGACGGCATAGAACCTGAGAATCTGCCATTAGAAGCTGACATTGCTTTTACGGCAATTAAGGCAAACATCGATGCAGACCTTGGCCGTAAACATGCAGGCGCACCGGAAGGCAATCAAAATGCTAGAAAACAATTAAAAAACAATTCAGAAACAATTGAAAACAATTCAAAACAATTAATTGATTTAGAAAAAACAAACAATGTAGATGTTAACGAAGATGTTAATGTTAACGAAAACGCAAACGAAGAATTGTGCGCGTGTTCTGCTCCGACAGAAACACCGGTATTAAAAATCGGAAAATCCGAATTTGACCTTTTCTTAAATCGTGTTTTTAACCTAATTCGTGACCATAACAAAACCCATGCTCCGGCCCGGAAGATGCCTATTTCGCGAGACATTTTCAGTTTCAGGCAGAGCGAAGGTCGCCAGCTATGCAATGTCCTTCACGACTACGACGCCCCAACTATTCTCACCGCTTTGACAAACTATCTGCACGTCGCAGACATGGACACTTGGAAGTCCTCATTCACCTTTACGGCTTTCTGCACCCCCATCAACGAGTACACCGCGGAATACTTCAGTCCGGACAAGTTTGAGAAAAACGAGAACAAGCGTCCGGCTATTGAGTACGTCAAACAGTTTATCCACGACAAGCTGGCCGAGGATAAGTTCCCGATAAACGTTGCGGTGTTTATTTACCACCGCAAAGAATGGCTCGCTCAGGGCCGGCCGGATGGCGCGGAATACCTGAAACTTCAGAAGCAATGGGAAACCGACGACCGGGCAGCTGGTGTGGATTACGAAAAGGCAAATAACGGATGGGAGAGTAACACATGATTCAGAGACTGATTAATTACTACGGCGGATTGGGCGAAGAAGAACAACGCTTTATCCGGGAAAACATTCTAAAGCTGGACGAGAGCGTTCAGAACCAAATAGCGACAAGCCTTATGTCGACTAACCCGGCAAATGGCAAAAAGCCGGACGTAGCTGCGATAAGCAAGGCTTACAAGGTTGTAACCGGCAAGGCTCCGCGTTCGTACGTGTGGGCGGTCTGCGACGATTGTAAGGCCGAGTACGACTACCGCTTTGAAAGGTGTCCGAAGTGCCAGCTCGCAGGGAAAAGGTCGTCAGGCTACAAAGTGCGCAAGAGCGACTTCCCACCACCGATGAAGGTTATCCGCTGGAATCAGACAACGTTCTACGACGACGACGACGGAAAGGCACAGTACTGCATCTCTTGCCCGGAACGTGACCGCGGATTCTGCCGATGGTTTGGAGACCCTGCGCACACTTGTTCCCCGGGAGACTATGAGTATTGCCAATGCAAAAGGTGTTGTGCAATTCATAAAAAAGGAAATGCGAGGTTGTTAAATGTTTGAGGAGCTGGAAAAGTGGTCTACTCTCAAACAACAAGTCTTGCCGTTTGATTTTTGGGAGGAAGAAAAAAACGAAGAGCAGAAAAAAATCGACCAGCTGCCGTACTATCCGGAACCGGTAAACGACAATCAAAGGTTGTTTAATCTGCAAAAAGAATACTATAAAGGCCGGGAAAAGGCCCTAGACG
>JAGBSZ010000189.1 GCA_017631585.1 Bacteroidaceae bacterium | reverse complement strand
TTTATGGCTGTACTGGTCTTACAAGCATTGAAATTCCCAACAGTGTAACAAGCATTGGAAATTCTGCGTTTTATAACTGTTCCGGTCTTACAAGCATTGAAATTCCCAACAGCGTCACAAGCATTGAAGGTAATGCGTTTTATGGCTGTACTGGTCTTACAAGCATTGAAATTCCCAACAGCGTCACAAGCATTGAAGGTAATGCGTTTAGTGGCTGTACTGGAATTACAAATATTGTTGTGGAAAGCGGAAATCCAAAATATGACAGTCGTGACAATTGTAACGCCATTATTGAAACAGCAACAAATAGAATTGTAAGAGTTTGTAGAACAACAACAATTCCGAATAGCGTTACCAGCATTGGAAGTCATGCTTTCAGTGGTTGCACTGGTCTAACAGAAATCTCAATACCTGACAATATAACTGATATTGAAAGCTTTGCATTTGAAGGTTGCTCCGGTCTTACCAGTATTGAAATTCCTAATAGCGTCACTAGCATTGGAAGTGGAGCATTCGCTGATTGCTCTGCGTTAGAAAGTATTATTGTTGAAAATGGTAATACCATTTATGATAGCCGTAATAATTGTAATGCGATTATCGAAACAGCGACTAATACGCTTATTCAAGGTGCTAAAACAACAATTATTCCAAAAAGTGTCACTAGCATTGAAAATTATGCGTTTTATGGTTGCTCGGGACTTGCCGGTGAGTTGGTAATTCCTAATAATGTCACAAGAATTGGACATAATGCGTTTAATGATTGCTCAGGACTAACGAGCGTTGTCATTGGTGATGGTGTAAATGATATCAAATATAACACATTCAGTAATTGTACTAATCTTTCAAAAGTGATATTGGGTAACAATATCCGTAATATTGAAGGTCATTCATTTTATAATTGTGCTATCTCAGAAGTTATATCAAAAGCTACGCTTGCGCCCAATTTGGTTGACTACGCATTCGATTCACATTATTTGTTTGAAGAAAATAAAATTACATTAATTTTTCCTGAAGGTGCAAATTATCTTAGTTGGATAAAATTAAAGTTATTTTCAAGTCCTAATATTGAATACTATAAAGAACCAGATTATGGTGATGGTTATATAGAGTGGTTTGCTGATAAATATAATGGTAACGCAGTTGCTATAGGATATGGTGGTGCCAAAATGACAGAGATACCCTATTATTTAGATGTAGAGATAACGAAATTGCATATTGAGGGTGATGTTACGGAAATTAATACTTGCCCTTCTGGTGCTGAAGAGGTTAGTATGCCTAACACAGTGCTTAAAATCGGTGATTACGCATTTTATGGATGTTATAAATTAAAGAATCTTCAATTATCAAGAAATCTTACTTCAATAGGTGAATATGCTTTTTTTGACGTACCATTAGAGTATGTAGTTATACCTTCACAAGTAACATGGATTGATTATAATGCCTTTGGGGGTAGTTGGTATGATCCAGAGAATGATGTTTATTACGGTTGTTTCCCAGTTCTTGTTTTTAAGAGTTTTGTGGCTCCCAATATAGCTGGTTTCGATAACGCTCCTAATATTTATGTTCCTGCAGGTGCAAACAGTTATCCAAGTGGAATTTTTGGTAATATCAATTATTACGAATCACAGCAGGAGTGTTGTATAGAATGGGACTGGGATAATGGTGAGGGTTATGAAATGTTTATTTTCGGTAATGTGGATAACATATATGCTAATAGTATAAATATAAACATTGATGAAATTTATAAAGTTATATTGACTCCTGATGCTCCCGGCTATAATTTAATATCCTTATTACCGAATGTAAAATATGTGGATGTGTTAACAAGTTATCATGAGAACGGTAGTCTGTATTCTATGGATGCCTCAAATGCGGTGTTCCAATATAGGGAAAGTGAGCCTGATGAGAAAATTCTTGTTGCCGGCTGCGCTACAACTGTTATTCCTGAAGGAACAACTGCTATTGAGGATAATGCATTCAATAGTTGTATTTGGCTTGAGGATATAAAAATCCCAAGCAGTGTAAAACGTATTGGAAACTGTGCTTTTTATGGTTGCTCCGGGCTTACAAACGTGACAATACCTTATGGCGTTGAGAACTTTTCGGGTGAAGTTTTTGCCAACTGTACCGGATTGAAGAGTGTTGTAATAAATGGTAAAATCGGCGATAGAACATTCCATTCTTGTGACGCTCTGACAGATGTTACTGTAGGTAAGATGGCTTCAGATATAAACGGTGACGATTTTTACGGATGTACGGCTTTGACAAACATAACAGTTGACAAAGAGTGTTTGTTATATGACGACCGTGATAACTGCAATGCCATAATCGAAAAGGCAAGCAACAAGTTGCTTCTTGCTTCAAAAAAAACAGTAATACCCAAATCTGTCACAAGTATTTCCGGTGATGCTTTCCATGCTCATGCCGACATGGACTTGACGGTTCCTGAAACTGTAAAATCAATAGATACATATGCGTTCAATGGTGTCAGCAGATTGTATTTTGAATCGGAGACTCCTGCTGCAATAAATGGTAATATCTTTGGTTGGGGTGCGATATATGTGCCGGAATCTGCATACGACACATACTGCAATGCAAATGTTTGGAGCAATTACAAGAGCAGGATTGTAACAACTGAAATTGCCAATAAGTCTGTTGAGGTTTATTCAACTGAGGGCATGTCGGGAGTCCTTAATGCAATTGGCTTGAATGAGGTTGACAAGGTAGTGAGGCTTAAAGTAAAGGGCGAGATAAACAGTTATGATATAACAGTGTTCCGTGACAAGATGCCTTTGCTGAATGAACTTGACCTTTCTGAAGCTACAGTTATTGCAAGCAGCAAGCCTTTTTATAAGACTTACTGCACAGGAAACAATTCTTTAGGAGGATATGCTTTTTATGACCTTGACAAGCTTATAAGTGTAACACTTCCAAAAGGACTGAAGATTTTTGGTGACTATGCTTTCTATAATTGTGAAAAGTTGACTACAGTTGATGCGTCACATACAGATGAAATCAGCATAGGTACCGGAGCCTTCGAAATATGCTCAAAACTCGAGAACTTTGTATCTCCACAAAAGATAAACAATATAAATGGTGATGCTTTCCATAGTTGTAAAAAACTTGAAAATATTGAATTACGTAAAATCTCCGGCTCTATAGGAGAAAATGCATTCTTTGGTGCAAATATTAAAAATGTCGATATAGACTCAATTGGCGGCAACATCGAAACGTATGCATTTAAAGAATGTGCGAATCTTCAAAATGTAAGGGTTGGTACAATGACCGGTAATCTCGGAAATAACGCGTTCGCTTATTGCGCATCACTAAAAAATGTGGAGTTTGGAAAAGGACCTGCAAGGATTGGAAGCGAGGTGTTCGAAGTGTCAGACAGTCTTGTAAGTTTTGTGGCTGGTGAAGGCGTTTCAGAAGTTGCTGACAATGCTTTTATGGCATGTGTATATGTAAAGAATATTTGGGGTGCTCTGCAAAAGGTTACAATTCCACGTCCTGAACTGAAAAAAGTGGTATTGCCAAACGGTGTACAGCGTATTGGCAAGGAGGCTTTTTACCAGTGTACTTCGTTGAGCGATTTTGCAATTCCTCAAAATGCGGTAAATATAGGCGAATCAGCCTTCTCTGGATGTAGCTCATTGCAGAGTGTGAATATCCCCGAAGGAACAACAAGTATTAAATCATATGCATTTAACGGTTGTTCTTCTTTGAAGAATATTACATTCCCAAGCGGGCTGACAAGTATTGGAGACAAGGCTTTCTATGATTGTGCCTTTGAGAATCTGAAATTGCCTCCGGTATTAAAAACAATTGGTGAATATGCTTTTGGCAGTTGCGATAATCTTACAGAATTGCATATTCCAAGTGCTGTGGAAAATATTGAAAACGGTGCTTTTGCTTACTGTTTTAAGCTTAACGATATATACACTTATACAGTTGAGCCTACTGTTATTACCGAAAGTACTTTCAGCACATTCGGTACAGCCAGATTGCATGTGCCTGGTACAAGTTTCTGGAACTACTATTGGGATATCGGATGGTCAAGATTCAACCACAAATTCTTTGTTGATTTCAATAAACCATACGACTATTTCTATCTTAACAACGACTACTATATGAACGGTGAAACCGGTTATATCGAGGGTAATCCCAACGCTGATATGCGTCCTAATTCAGGACTTATTGTCAAGGGCGATGAGTATGATGGTGAGGATGCAAAGCAGAACCTGGGCGATGTGAATGTTGAGTCGGATGGTGAGGGCAACAGTGCCTCTATCATTGGTGATGAGAACCTGCATATCGATAACCTGCATGTGAAAATAAATGTAAAGGGTGGTCGCTGGTACTTCTTTGCGTTCCCTTGGGATGTTAAACTCGACAGAATATCAATGCAGAACGGAAGTTATTATGTGTTCCGTCACTACGATGGTGATGAGCGTGCCAAGAAAGGCAAGGGCGGTTGGAAGGATGTCAAGGAAAGTCATCTTAAAGCTGCACGCGGATACATATTCCAGTGTTCTGCCGATGATGTGCTTGTACTCTCTATTGAGGATGTGAAGTTCAAGAAGGAAGACAAATACAACGAACTTGTTACTCATGTGAGCGAGAACCTCAACGATGCAAGCTGGAACTTGATGGGTAATCCTTATTTGAGCTATTATGATATGGCTGATATGAACTACACTGCTCCTGTGACAGTGTGGGATGGATCAAAGTATGTCGCTGTACGTCCGGGTGACGATGATTACCAGTTTGCTCCATACGAGGCTTTCTTTGTGCAAAAGCCCGAAGGTCAGGAGAATGTTGTATTCGGTGCTGACGGTCAGCTAACAAAGACTCAGGCTGAAACTGAAAAGGCGCAGAAGGTTGCCGCTCGTCGCACCCGTGGAATAGACTTGCAACGTTTGCTTGTGAACCTGGTGTTGAGTGACGGTGAAGCAAGCGACCGTGCGCGCGTGGTGTTCAATAATCGTCAGACCCACAACTATGAGGTTGCGTGTGATGCTGCTAAATTTGAAACAGCAGGTCAGCCACAGATTTACACTATCGACGACGAAGGTGTGCGCTATGCTATCAATGAGCGTCCTGTTGGTAATGGCGTGGTATTCATAGGTTATGCGGCTCCGGCAGTCGGTTATTACACAATCGAGGCTCCACGTATGGATACAAAGGTGTTCCTCTATGATGCCGAAACAGGTGAAAAGCACTACTTTGAAGATGGTGCTTACAGTTTCTACAGTGCCAAGGGTACATTTGAGGAACGTTTCTCACTCGGTATACGTGACGATGCAACTACTGGTGTAGAGGGAATCGATGAAGATGAGGCAAATGGTGAAAACGGAAATGCCGAATCTGTTTATGACCTCCACGGACGCAAACTGAAACGTGCCGACAAGGGTATCTTTATCATCAACGGTGAAAAGGTTGTTAAGTAACGGATGTCTTATATGAACAATATAATAAGAAATATGATGACGGTGATGCTTCTCCTGGTGGGAAGCACACCGGCATTGCATGCGCAGTTCAACCCCACCAATCCGCCTGAACCTGATTATGAGATAGTGGAACCTGTTAAACATTATAAGGTTTCTATAAGCGTGATGCCTGCATCTGTTGCATACGTTACAAGCGGAGGCTCTTATACAAGCGGGTACAGAAAGTATATTTACACGTCACTCACAAACTCAAAATACAAGTTCTCGCATTGGACACTGAATGGGGAATTCTTTTCTGCCAATAGCTCGTTCAACTACACAGTGGAAACTGCTGATGCAAATTTTGTGGCACATTATGAGTTTAATCCCTCTTCTCCTGTGGAGCCTGAGAGAGTACCTGATATTATTGTAAGCCCTTTATATCTTGTGACGAATAACGGGGAGGCATGTTCATTCAATCAGGCAAGCGGTAACGAACACGAAGCCGAAAGTTGGGTGACGCTTGAGGCTTTTGTTGCCAAAGGATATGAGTTCAAAGGGTGGTATCAAGGCTCTACGCTTATAAGCAGTAATGTGCGTTTCAACTACCAGATGCCTGATGAGGCTGTAACGCTTACTGCAAAGGTTGAGAAAATTGTATTTAATCCGACAAATCCGTCGGAGCCGGACAGTTCTCAGGACAATGTTCAGACCACCCTTACCGGTGATGTGAACAAGGATGGTGTGCTTAACGTCTTCGACATAGTATCAATCGTAAACTATAGTCTTGGCGAAGCAGATGAAAACTTGCCGCTCTACGACCTCAACGGTGACAAGGCGGTTAATGTATTCGACATCGTAAAAATAGTAAACTTATCATTGGAATAATTTATAAGAATATGAAGAACTATGAGAAACCGGCAGCGTTAGCGGTGAATGTGACAGGCATAGAGATAATAGCAACCTCCGGCTTGAAATACACTAACGAGAGTGCAGACAAGAATCATCAGGTCCTTACGAACAAGCATCGTGGAGATTGGGGTAACGTATGGAAATAAAAACAAGTAATTATGAAAAAGAGATTAAAATTACTATTATTGGTTATCTCCTTGCTCTTGACATTCAGTGCCACAGCGCAAGAGAGACTTCTGATTCAGGAAATGGAATTTACCCCCGGTGGTGAAGAAGACTATTTTACAATAGCTCTCGAAAACGGCGAATACGACGACTATACCGCCTTCCAGTTCGACCTCGTATTACCACCGGGCTTGGAACTTGTATATTATGAAGGTGAACCCGAAATATATATGTCTGAAGATGATGATGTATATACAGCCCGACGTGATGACCATGTTGTAACATATAATTTTCATCCGGGTTTTGTAAGAATAATATGTTACAGTCCTACCAATAAGATTATCGCATCATCAGGAAATCTTGTGGATATATGGGTACGTCCTACAGCCTACCTCAAACCCGGAGCTGTTAATATTATACTCCGCGATGCGTCAATCTCAAGGACAGATGCTACAGGAAACACAACGAAAGAGATTGTGCTTGACGGAATCACAGCAAGCAATAACGCCACTGTGGAAGTAAACGTGTCGGCAAACAACAAATACAGCACTGCTGTGCTACCATTTGATGTAGAGACAATCCCGTCAGGGCTCAAAGTCTATAGTTGCACCGACACCGACGGTGAAAATCTCGTGTTGTCACAGCAAAAAAGTATAAAGGCATACACACC
Source organism: Bacteroidaceae bacterium (assembly GCA_017631585.1). Classification (GTDB taxonomy): domain Bacteria; phylum Bacteroidota; class Bacteroidia; order Bacteroidales; family Bacteroidaceae; genus HGM04593. The sequence continues at coordinate 4,210 of JAGBSZ010000189.1, read as the reverse complement.
ATATATCCTCTATGCACCCAACGGCTTTGCTGCTACCCTGAGCGGCACTATTGATGCAAGCAAATACCGTGAGAATGTCAACGATGGTTTCTTAAGCGGCACAGTGGTTCCAACAGAAATCTCCGGAGGAAACGGATGTTATGTGATGCAGAACAAAGGTGATGGCGTTATGTTCTACAAGGTGACAGACACTGCTTTTTCAATACCTGCCGGCAAATGCTGGCTTACATTGCCGAGTGAACTGCAGGGCTGTGTGCAATTCCGCTTTGGTGGCACAACCGGCATTGAAGAGATAATAGAGCAAGGAACTGAGAATGAAACTGTTTATGATTTGCAGGGCAGAAAAGTAGATAATCCTGCAAATGGTATTTACATCATCGATGGCAATAAGATTCTGGTGAAGTAATTCCCGGAGCTGGCAAAAACTGTATGTTTAAAACTTGCTGTTTTTGATTGAAATTAATACTTTTGTACCTTAAATATCTGCGCGAGTTGTGCGTGTAAAAATATTTATAGATGAAAGTAATGAAATTCGGCGGAACATCGGTTGGTTCCGTAAACAGTATATTGAACTTGAAACGCATTGTCGAAGAGTCTGCAACAGTGGAGAATGTAATTGTTGTGGTGTCTGCTCTCGGCGGTATAACAGATAAACTGATAAAGACAGCCGAATTGGCTGTTAACGGCGATGAGGCGTTCAAGGATGAGCTTCAGCAGATTGTGACACGTCACCACGAACTGATATACAGTGTTATTCCTTGCGAAGAAAAGCGCATTGAGTTGTTGAAGGAGGTTGACATGTTGCTGAACGAACTTGACAACATATATCATGGTCTTGCGCTTATAAACAATATCACCCCCAAGTCCGAGGCTACCATTGTGAGCTACGGCGAGAGATTGTCGAGCCGCATTGTCACTGCGCTTATCGACGGTGCTGTGCGATACAATGCACGAAAATTCATAAAGACCGAGGTTAAGCATGGCAAGAATATTCTTGCAAGCGAGGTTACGGAGAATCTCATCCACGAACATTTCGACAACACTGCCGACAGAATTATCGTTGTTCCGGGATTTATTTCGCAGGACAAGGAGAGTGAGGAGATTACCAATCTCGGACGTGGAGGTAGCGACTACACTGCAGCAATCATAGCTGCCGCCCTCAAAGCCGACATGCTTGAGATTTGGACAGATGTGGATGGCTTCATGACTGCCGACCCACGTGTGATAAGCAATGCATATACAATACATCATTTGAGCTATGTGGAGGCTACCGAGCTTTGTAACTTCGGTGCCAAGGTGGTGTATCCCCCTACAATATATCCTGTATTCAAGGCAAATATTCCAATCAAGATAAAAAACACTTTCAATCCCGAAGGTGAAGGCACTATAATAGATGCACACAGCGAGGACGAGGGCAGACTCATCAAGGGTATATCAAGTATCAACGATACCGACCTGCTTACTGTTCAGGGTCTTGGCATGGTGGGTGTCGTGGGTGTGAACCATCGTATATTCCGTGCGCTTGCCGATGCAGGCATAAGCGTGTTCCTTGTAGCACAGGCTTCGTCAGAGAACAGCACATCGCTCGGTTTGCGTCATGTGGATTCTGCAAAGGCTTGCGAAGTACTTAACAAGGAGTTCGAGAAGGAAATCTCAATGGGACTGATGGAGAGCGTGCATGCTACAACAGACCTCTCTACTGTTGCCATTGTGGGTGAGAATATGCGTCACAACGCAGGAATTATCGGTAAACTGTTCCAGACTCTCGGACGTAACGGTATCAACGTGATAGCATGTGCGCAGGGTGGTCAGGAGACAAATATCTCTTTTGTGATTGAGTCCGACCTGTTGCGCAAGACACTCAATGTGATACACGATTCGTTCTTCCTCTCAGAATACAAGGTGCTGAACCTCTTTATCTGTGGTATCGGTACTGTAGGAGGCAGCCTGATAGAGCAGATTGCATCGCAGCAGGAGAAACTGAAGCGCGAGCATGGCTTGAAACTGAATATCGTGGGTATTGCCAACAGCAGCCATGCGATATTTGACCGCGAGGGATTGGAACTCGAGAACTATCGTGCAAGGCTCATGGAGAGCAAGGAATGCAATCTTGACACTCTGCGCAAGGAGATTATAAAGATGAATATCTTCAACTCGGTATTTGTCGATTGCACGGCAAACCCGAATGTAGCATCGTTGTACGAGGATATGCTGTCGCATAATATCAGCGTTGTTGCGGCGAACAAGATTGCGGCATCGTCGGAGTACGAGACTTACTGCAACCTTAAACAGATTGCGCGTCAGCGCAACATCAAGTTCCTGTTCGAGACAAACGTCGGCGCAGGATTGCCTATCATAAGCACAATCAACGACCTTATAAACAGCGGTGACAGAATTCTCAAGATTGAGGCTGTATTGAGCGGAACGCTCAACTTTATCTTCAATGTTCTCAGCGAGGATATTTCTATGAGCAAGGCTGTGCAGCTTGCCAAGGAAAAGGGCTACAGCGAGCCTGACCCACGTATAGATCTGAGCGGAAAGGATGTTATGAGAAAACTTGTCATCCTTGCACGCGAAGCAGGCTATGCCATAGAACAGAATGAGGTTGAGGCTAATCTGTTCATTCCGCAGGAGCTGTTCGACGGCACTCTTGATAATTTCTGGGCTGAACTTCCAAAACTCGATGCCCACTTTGAAGAGGAGCGCAAGAAACTTGCAGAGGAGAGAATGCACTGGCGTTTCATTGCCAAGTATGAGAACGGAAAGGGTAGCGTGTCGTTGAGCAAGGTGGATGAACGTCATCCGTTCTATCATCTTGAGGGAAGCAATAATATAATCCTGCTCACAACAGAGCGTTACAAGGAGTATCCAATGCTTATTCAGGGATACGGTGCCGGTGCCGGAGTAACTGCTGCCGGTGTCTTTGCCGATATTATGAGAATAGCGAATATCTGATAAACGATGATGGCGACCGAATGGTCGCCATCATCGTTTATATAATCAGGAATTTAATGTCAGGCGGGCAAGGTAGTCGTAATGTTCACCATCAATGCATTTCTCGCATTTGAAACCATGTTCTTCGGCATACATGGAGAGTGTCTCAAAATCGATGTATAGCCAATCGAATGGCTCTCCTTTAATGTTCTTGTAGCGCATCGAGTAGTCTATCTCGCCGTAGTATCCGGCATTCAGATCTATATCCATTCCTCCGTCATCGTCGGTAAATACATAGCTTATGTCGGAAGAATCGAGCAACAGTTGTCCTCCCGGTGCAAGCAGACGGCGTGCGCTACGGAAGAAGGCTTCAAGATTCTCTATCTTTCCCACAATTCCTATTCCGTTCATTGCAAACAGCAAGGTGTCGTACTTTTCAATGAATGTCTCGTCAAAGAAGTTTATGTTCATGGCATTTATGCCACGTTCTTTCATTACATCGACAGATAGTTGTGATATATCTATAGCTGATACATCAAAACCGCGTTCCATAAGAACAATGCTGTGGCATCCGGAGCCGGCACCCACGTCAAGAACCTTGCCACGGCATAGCTCTATAGCCTTTTGTTCCTGAATGGGCATATCCTCGAAAGAACGGAAAAGTGTGGCAACAGGAATCTCATCTTCGTAGAACATCGATGACATCACACGCAGTTTTCCTGCTTTTCCCGTATGGTAAAAATCGTGTATGGCGTGACCCATAGGGTCCTGTTTGGCTGCAGTTCTGCTGTTTTCGTTCTCTTTCATCTTCTATAAAATTTAAAACCTTGGGCAAAGATAGTGCAAACGAGTGAATAAAACTTGTTTTATTTTCAACGAGTGCAACATATATTCGTTGTTGCAAAGGTAACAATATTTTATTATTGCTGTCACTTTGCACCGATTTGTTGCTGTATGCGCGTAGTAAATAGCCTATTTTCTGTACACAAAAAAATAATTTTATGAAAATAGTTTGTTTTTGCAGTTTTTTATGTACCTTTGCAAACGAAAATAGAGCGGGATGTAGCTCAGCCCGGTTAGAGTACGCGTCTGGGGGGCGTGTGGTCGCTGGTTCGAATCCAGTCATCCCGACTTAGTTAAAACCTTGATAATCAAACGATTATCAAGGTTTTTTTATTGTTGGAGTTCTTTTAATAATTACAGCCCTGCCAATGGCAGGGCTGTAATTATTAAATATGTATGTGTGGATTACTTGCAGCAACTGCAACGTGGCTTA
>JAGBSZ010000188.1 GCA_017631585.1 Bacteroidaceae bacterium | reverse complement strand
TGTGCGGTGAGTTAGAAAAGGCTCTTGAAAGCTACAATATTGCCATTGGCGATGATACGGACAAAATAGCCCTTATGCTCCAGCGTGCAAATATATTATTACAACTTGACAGCCTTGAAAAGGCTCTCAATGACTACAATCACATATTGAGACAGGAACCGACAAACTCAAGCGCACTGTTTTTCAGGGCAAACATTTATACGGAACAGGATAAATACGACAAAGCCAAAGAGGACTATTTAAGGTTACTCTCCCTTGAGCCCAACAATGACAATGTAAAATTGGGACTTGCCTTATTATATAAGGAAGAGAGGAAATATAACGAAAGCCTCACATTGCTCACCCTGCTTATAGAAGAAAACCCCGCTGTAGCTGAATATTATATTGCCAGAAGCAATGTAGAGCGATTGATGGGACACAACGAGCTTGCCCTTATGGATATTGAGAAAGCTATTGAGTTGGAGCCGGAGAACGGCAATCACTATACATTACAGGCAATACTGCTCGAAAGGATTGGCAAAAAAGAGGCGGCAAAGCAGAGCCGTTACAAAGCTGCAAAATATAAAAGCCTCTGATAAACAAGGATACAGAATTTTATTGCCTGATTTTATCTGCTTTTCTGAGAAGCTGTTTAAATTTATACCAAAGCTGTAAAGATTATTTTCGGCTTGTTTAAGTTTGTTTTCAACATCCTTTACTCCATTAAATTTGAAAACAGCCCGCTATTCTTTGCATTTACAGCAGTAAAATCTACTCAAAAAACAATCACGAAATAATTTTTAAACAGCTTCTGAATAATTTTGACAAAAGTGTATTATATTTGCGTATAAGAACAAAACAGAATTATGACAGAAAAGAGAACACAACCATATAATATCAAGGAAAAAGAGGAGAAAAATGCTCCCTACCGTTCCTTGATTCGTGCAGAACTTGCCGATGAGCTTTATGACAAGATTCTTAACATCATTCTCATAGAAAAGAGATACCGTGACAAGGATTTCTCTGCAAAAGAGCTGGCAAAGGAGCTGAACACAAACACAAGATATATATCGGCTGTCATAAATTCTCGTTTCAACACAAACTTTTCGTGCCTGATCAACGAATATCGCATAAAAGAAGCAATGCACCGCATGACCGACAAGAGATATGCCGATATGACAATAGAGGAGATTGGCAAAATGGTGGGCTTTGCCAACCGACAGTCGTTCTACGCATCTTTCTATCGTATGATGAAAGAGACGCCCAACGATTACAGAAAAAGACACACCACCGTCAAATAAGCATGTGACATGATTGAAGATTCAGTTATAAACGACAAGGTCAGAGAGATAAAGAAAGAGCTTCGTTTAGCCATGAACGGTGTAGTGTCATCGATACAGCGCAACCATGGACTTAACTATAAGATAAACTTTGGCGTGGAAATTCCACGCCTCAAAGCCATTGCCGGCAGATTCGAAAAGGACGAAGAGCTTGCCAAAAGATTATGGCAGGACAACATCAGGGAGTGCAAGATGCTTGCAATATTCCTGATGCCGGAGAATTGCTATCCGGATATTGCCGAGAAATGGATAACAGAGACTCCTTTTACCGAAATTGCCGACCATTTGACAATGGTAATTCTGAGCAAGCTGCCCGACGCCGGCACAAAAGCCATCGAGTGGATTCAGAACAGCGAAGGGATGTTCCGATACTGCGGTTTCATGACACTGACACACCTGTTCAGACGCGGCACAAGGTTGGATGCCGAACAGGAAAACAGATACCTTGCCATAGCTAAGGATATTGAGAATATCGAAAGCAGAAAGAGTGTGATAATAGCGGCATATAATTCATTGGGGCACTATTGCAACGAAGATGAATAAGCCTAAAAGCTGTTATTTGCACTTTGTACAAACATTTTATGGAAATTTAAACGACTTTCTGTGTTATTATATACAAAAAAGAGATAACTTTGTAACATAATATGTACGCATACATATTTATGTTGCAAAGTACAATATGGATAACAGCAAGACTTTAGAAACTGTAAACCGCATATTTACAGAATACTTAAAGGAAAACAAATGCAGGCGCACCCCTGAACGATTCGCCATACTCAATGCGATATACTCGTTCAACGGGAACTTTGAGATAAGCGATTTGCTCAAAGTGCTTGAAGAGAAGAACAAATTCAGGGTAAGCCGGGCAACTGTTTACAACACAATAACGTTACTTATCAATGCCAATCTCGTGATTCACCACCAGTTCGGTGCCGAATCGAAATACGAGAGGTGCTACGGAAACGAGAAGGCGCACATGATATGTACAAATTGTGGAAAGGTTACCGAAATAAATAATATAAACATAACAGATAACATAACTGCGAATATCAAAAAATTTCATTTAACCCATTATTCGTTGTACATTTACGGGCTCTGCAACAAATGCCACCAGGCGATAAAGAGACGTAAAGCACGAATGAGCAAAAAGACAGGACAATGAAACAGAATATAGACGTATTGTTAGGCCTCCAGTGGGGCGACGAGGGAAAAGGTAAAGTTGTTGATGTATTGACCCCGAACTACGATGTTGTAGCACGTTTCCAGGGTGGTCCGAATGCCGGACACACTCTTGAGTTCGACGGCAAGAAATTCGTACTCCGTTCAATTCCATCAGGTATTTTTCAGGGAAACAAGACCAATATCATTGGTAACGGCGTTGTTCTTGACCCGGCATTGTTCAAAGGCGAAGCCGAGGACCTTATCAAAGCCGGCTACGACCTTACAAAGAACCTTTTCATCTCAAAGAAAGCCCATCTTATCATGCCTACACACCGTGTACTCGATGCTGCTTACGAAGCTGCAAAGGGCGATGCAAAGGTGGGTACAACAGGTAAGGGTATCGGTCCTACATACACTGACAAGATTAGCCGTAACGGCTTGCGCGTAGGTGACATCCTTGAGAACTTTGAGCAGAAATACGCACAGGCAAAGGCACGCCACGAGCAGATGCTGAAGGATATGAACTACAGCTACGATATCACTGAGATGGAAAATACATGGCTCGAGGGTATCGAGTTCCTCAAGAAGTTCCGCCTCATCGACAGCGAGCAGCTTATCAACGACCTGATGAACGAGGGCAAATCAATCCTTTGCGAGGGCGCACAGGGAAGCTTGCTCGATATCGACTTCGGCAGCTATCCATTCGTTACATCATCAAACACCGTATGTGCCGGTGCATGTACAGGATTGGGTGTTGCTCCTAACAGAATTGGCAATGTTTATGGTATCACAAAAGCATACTGCACACGCGTAGGTTCAGGTCCGTTCCCAACAGAGTTGTTCGACGAGGTGGGTGCAGAGATGCGCGACAGAGGTCATGAATATGGTGCCGTTACCGGCAGAGAGCGCCGTTGCGGATGGATTGACCTTGTTGCATTGAAATACACAATCATGATTAACGGTGTAACACACCTTATCCTGATGAAGAGCGATGTACTTGACACTTTCCCCACAATCAAAGCTTGTATCGCATACAAAAAGAATGGCGAGACCTTGTCACACATGCCATACGACATTGAGGGTGTAGAGCCGGTATATACCGAAATCAAAGGCTGGCAGACCGACCTCACCAAGTTGAGAAGTGAAGAGGAGTTGCCCGTTGAATTCAAGGAGTATATCAAGTTCCTCGAGAAGGAGTTGGGCGTACCTGTGAAATATCTCTCTATCGGTCCCGACCGCGACCAGACAATCACACGTTCAATCTAATACGTTAAAGATACAGCATGTAGGGGCAGGGTCAGCCTGCCCTTACTTATAAAATTTAATCTTAATTAATTATCTATGTTTCTTACAGCAGCATACACAACAGTCGGCTACGACTTTACATACATATTCCTGTTCCTGGGTATTGCCATTGTAAGCTACATTGTTCAGGCAAACCTTAAAAGGAAGTTCGAGCAATACTCAAAGATGCCAATCGGCATGACAGGACGCGACATCGCCATCAAGATGTTGCACGATAACGGCATATACGATGTCAAGGTCACATCTACACCCGGTATGCTTACCGACCATTACAACCCTGCCACAAAGACCGTAAATCTGAGCGAAGGGGTATATAATTCGGCAAGCATTGCAGCCGCAGCCGTTGCGGCACACGAGTGCGGACACGCATTGCAGCATGCAATGGCTTACGCACCTCTGAAGATGAGGTCGGCACTTGTACCTATTGTACAGTTCTCGTCAAGCATCATGTCGTGGGTATTGCTTATAGGTATCATAACCATACAAAGCATGCCACAGCTTTTGTTGGCAGGAATCATACTTTTTGCAACCACCACCCTGTTCAGCTTTATCACCTTGCCTGTTGAGATTGACGCAAGCCACAGAGCTTTGACATGGTTGCAGATAACAGGAATAACAAATTCACAAAACCACAAATACGCGGCAGGAGCATTGCGCTCGGCAGCATATACATACGTTGTAGCGGCATTGTCGTCATTGGCAACACTGCTCTATTATGTAATGATTTATTTAAACAGACGCGACTAAAACAATGGCAGCAAAACCATCCATTCCAAAAGGAACACGCGACTTCTCACCCGTTGAGATGTCAAAGAGAAACTATATATTCGACACCATACGTGAGGCTTTTCACCTGTTCGGATTCCAGCAGATTGAGACACCTGCTATGGAAAATCTATCTACATTGATGGGCAAATATGGCGAAGAGGGCGACAAGCTCCTGTTCAAGATTCAGAACTCCGGCGACTACTTCAAAGAGCTGACAGACGAAGAGCTGTTGAGCCGTAATGCGGCAAAGCTCGCTTCAAAGTTCTGCGAGAAGGGCTTACGTTATGACCTCACAGTGCCTTTTGCACGCTACGTGGTGATGCACCGCGAGGAACTTGTATTCCCATTCAAGCGTTACCAGATACAGCCCGTATGGCGTGCCGACCGTCCACAGAAAGGTCGTTACCGCGAGTTCTATCAGTGCGATGCCGACATCATAGGCAACAACTCATTGATTAATGAAGTTGAGCTTATACAGCTTATCGACCATGTGTTCGGCAAGTTGAATATACGCGTGGCAATAAAACTGAACAACCGCAAGGTTCTTGCAGGAATAGCTGACGTAATTGGTGAGCCCGACAAGATTATCGACATCACAGTTGCAATAGACAAGATCGACAAGATTGGTCTTGACGGCGTCATTGCCGAACTGAAGAGCAAAGACATAAGCGATGAATCAATAGAAAAGCTATTGCCTATACTTAAAGCACAGGGCAACAACGACGAAAAGATGCAGATTCTTGCCGAGACACTCAAGGAGAATGCAATAGGCGAGAAAGGTGTTGAGGAATTGAGATTCATACTTGACACATTCAAGAAGATAAACCTTAACAGCACACTCGACCTTGACCTTACCCTTGCACGCGGATTGAACTACTACACAGGAGCTATTCTCGAAGTGAAGGCTCTCGACGTAGCAATTGGCAGCATCACCGGTGGCGGACGATACGACAACCTAACCGGCGTATTCGGCATGGAGGGCGTTTCGGGTGTGGGTATCTCGTTCGGTGCCGACCGCATATACGACGTAATGAATCAGCTCGACCTATACCCCAAAGAGTCAATCCACACCACAAAGGTTATGTTCGTAAACTTTGGCGACAGAGAGGCATTGCACTCGTTGAAGATTATCGGTGAACTTCGCAAGGCAGGCATATCAGCAGAGTTGTTCCCAAGCAGCGACAAGATGAAAAAGCAGATGAGCTATGCCAACAGCCACAGCATTCCGTTTGTGGCAATCATCGGCGAGCAGGAGATGACAGACAATACCATTGCCTTGAAAAACATGATAACCGGCGAACAGAAAACAGTTACAGCCGAAGAGTTGAAAGAGATTTTGGCGTAAAGCAAAGACACATAAGCGCAAGAGGACGACAAAAAATGTCGTCCTCTTGCGCTTATTATAAAAATCACATCAAATATTATTTTCCACCTGAAAATAAATAGAATTTATTTTGCCAACAATTATGTTTAAGTTACCTTTGTACTATGTATGCCTGCGTGATAACACTCCACAGACATAGAAACAGGATTCTTACAAAATTAAATTATTTATACTATGGATGTTATTAAAAGTTTGATTGAGCGCGCTCAACAGAACAAGCAGCGCATCGTTCTCCCCGAAGGAACAGAGGAGCGTACACTCAAAGCAGCCGACAAGGCTATTGCTGACGGCATTGCTGAGGTTATTCTTATTGCGAACCGCGAAGAGGTTCTCGCTCTTGCTGAAAAGAACGGTCTTACCAACATTGAAAAGGCTACTATCATCGACCCTAACAACAACCCTGATGCCGAGAAGTACGCAAATCTTCTTTTCGAATTGCGTAAGTCAAAGGGTATGACAATGGAGGATGCACAGAAACTCGTATGCAACCCATTGTATCTCGGTTGTCTCATCATCAAGAACGGTGATGCTGACGGTCAGGTAGCAGGTGCCTTGAACACTACAGGTAACGTACTCCGTCCTGCATTGCAGATTATCAAGACTACTCCGGGTATCTCTTGCGTAAGCGGTGCCATGATGCTTATCACAAATGCCAAGGAGTATGGCGAGGATGGCGTTCTCTTTGTTGCAGACGTTGCTGTTACCCCACAGCCCGATGCTAACCAACTTTCACAGATTGCAGTATGTACTGCTCAGACAGCAAAGGCTATCGGTGGTTTCGAAGAGCCACGCGTTGCAATGTTGAGCTTCTCTACAAAGGGTTCTGCAAAGCACGAAATGGTTGACAAGGTTACTGAGGCTACAAAGCTTGCTCACGAGCTTGACCCTGAATTGTCACTCGACGGCGAATTGCAGGCTGACGCAGCTCTTGTTCCATTTGTAGGTCAGAGCAAGGCTCCGGGTTCAAAGGTTGCAGGTAAGGCTAATGTACTTGTGTTCCCAGACCTTGGTGCAGGTAACATCGGTTACAAGCTCGTTCAGCGTTTGGGTAATGCAGAGGCTATCGGTCCTGTACTCCAGGGTATCGCACGTCCTGTAAACGACCTTTCACGCGGTTGCTCTGTAGAGGATGTATATATGATGATTGCAATCACTGCAAACCAGGCTATTGCTGCAAAGAAGTAATTAAACAACAAATAAACACAAATATACGATATGAAAATATTAGTATTGAACTGTGGTAGTTCATCAATCAAGTATCAGCTCATTGATATTGAGTCAAAGAATGTGCTTGCAAAGGGTGGTATCGAAAAGATTGGTCTTGAGGGTTCATTCCTTAAATTCAACCTCCCTAACGGCGAGAAAGAGACAATCTTCACATCAATCCCTGAACACACCATCGGCGTACGCCTCATTTTTGATATTCTCACAAGCGAGAAGTTCGGTGCAGTAAGTTCTATCGAAGAGATTGACGCTGTAGGTCACCGTATGGTACATGGCGGTGAGAAGTTCAGCGCATCGACACTGCTTACAGACGAGGTTCTTGAGGTATTCGAGGCTTGCAACGACCTTGCACCACTCCACAACCC
>JAGBSZ010000187.1 GCA_017631585.1 Bacteroidaceae bacterium | reverse complement strand
TGTTGTCGGTTGCAGCATCTACAAAGATTGCGATACCGAATGGGCCATAACCCTCGTATGGCACCTCCTTGTAGTCCTTCTGATCCTTACCCATCGCATTCTTGATTGCGCGCTCGATGTTGTCCTTTGGCATATTCTCGCGCTTTGCATTGGCGATGATAGCTCTCAAGTGTGAGTTTGTATCGGGGTCGGGACCACCAGCCTTAACAGCAATGGCAATCTGCTTACCGACGCGTGTAAATACACGTGCCATGTTACCCCATCTTTTCAATTTCGCAGCTTTACGGTATTCAAATGCTCTACCCATAGTAATTTATTTAGTTTGTAATTTATTTATTATTAACGCTGTATTGCACCCAAGCGCTTCTGGAAGTTCTCCATCAGGCGTGCCATTGTCTTGTCGATGACCTTATCGTTGAGTGTCTGGTTGTCGTCCTGAAGAACAAAGCTTACAGCATAGCTCTTCTTGCCCTCTTCAAGGTTCTTGCCTTCATAAACATCGAACAATGTAACAGCCTTGAGAAGTTTCTTCTCGGTCTCACGTGCCACCTGCTCAATCTGCGCGAATGTAACATTCTTGTCGATGAGCAATGCGAGGTCGCGCTTAACGGCAGGATACTTGCTGATTTCGGCATAACCGATTTTAGCATTCTTCACAGCCTTCATAAGTTCAGTCCAGTTGATATCGGCATAGAGGACTTCGCTGTCGATGTCGAAACGTTTGGTAACCTTCTTGCGCAAAATACCGAGCTGTGCAACAACTTTCTTGTTACTCTGTGCTTGAACCTGTATGGCAGCAGAGAAAATATCATCGCTGAATGTTGTCACAAGACGCATGCCGGGTTTGAATCCAAGACGGTCGAAGATATGCTCTACAACAGCCTTGAGGTCATACACTGACAACTGACGACCTTGCTCAATCCACGATGCAGCAACATTGTTGCCGGTCATCCACAAGCCTAAGTGATAGCTCTCGCTGTAAGGGCTAAGAATCTTATCCTCAACGCGCTTGTCGGCATCAAAACGGTATGTATTTCCGAACTCGAAGAAGCTCAGGTCTGTAAATTTGCGGTTGATATTACGCTGCAGACTCTCAAGACCACCGAACAGAATTGTCTGACGAAGAACGTTGAGGTCGTTACTCAACGGGTTCATCAAACGTACAAGATTCTCGCTCTTGAAGCTCTCCAACTCATCGTAATAGGCTGACGCAGTAAGCGAGTTGTTCAGAATCTCATTGAAGCCACATCCCACAAGCTGTTCCGAAATGATATTCTGCAACTTGTGCGACTTATCCTCTGCACCCTTTGTTATGATAGAAGAATGCAAGGTTGTTGTAATATCGACATTATTGTAGCCGTATATGCGGAGAATATCCTCTACTACATCACATGGACGCTGTACATCCACACGATAAGGAGGAATACTCAAAGAGATACCGTTTTCTGTTTCGTTCTCAATCTTCATCTCGAGCGACTCCACAATATTCTTTACAGTCTGTGGCTCAAGCTCAACACCGATAAGATTGTTTACATATTTATAGTCGAGTTCCACTTTGAAGTCCTCAACAGGAGCTGGATAAATACCCTTTATATCCATTGAGATTGTACCGCCGGCAAGTTCTTTGATAAGGATTGCAGCCTGCTTCAATGCATAGATTACATTGTTAGGGTCGGTACCACGCTCGAAGCGGAACGAAGAATCGGTCTGCAATGCGTGACGACGTGATGTCTTGCGCACCCATGTAGGATGGAAATATGCACTCTCAAGGAATACATTCTTTGTCTGCTCGGTTGTACCCGATTCAAGACCGCCGAATACACCGGCAATACACATAGGTTCCTCGGCATTGCAAATCATAAGGTCACGCTCAGAAAGCTTGCGCTCCACGCCATCGAGAGTTACAAATGGAGTACCCTCGGGCATTGTGCGTACAACAATCTTTCCACCCTTGATTTTATCTGCATCAAAGCAGTGCATTGGCTGACCGTATGCGTGAAGTATATAATTGGTAACATCGACAATGTTGTTTATAGGACGAACACCTATAATCTGCAATTTATTCTTGAGCCATTCGGGACTCTCCTTTACTGTTACACCCTTAACGGTTACACCGGCATAACGCATGCATGCCTCTGTATTCTGAACGTCAATGTCAATATCAAGAGAGTTGTCATCCACATTGAATGCAGCGCAATCGGGACGGCACAACGCACTGTCACCCTTGTTCTGCTTTGTATATGCATAAAGGTCACGTGCAACACCATAATGTGAGCAAGCATCGGCACGGTTAGGAGTAATATCAACACCAATAAGATAGTCACTCTTGATATTGTAGTAATCCTTTGCAAGTGTACCGGGAACAGCATCTTCGGGAAGAACAATGATACCGTCATGGCTGTTACCTACGCCTATTTCATCCTCGGCACATATCATACCGAACGATTCAACGCCTCTGATTTTACCCTTCTTGATGGTAAAGCACTCGTCACCACTGTACAATTTTGTACCTATAGTAGCAACGACAACCTTTTGACCGGCTGCAACATTGGGAGCACCGCATACAATCTGCACAGGCACACCATCACCAAGATTCACAGTAGTTATATGCAAGTGGTCGCTGTCGGGATGATCGACGCAAGTCAACACCTCGCCGATAACCAAACCTTCAAGACCGCCTTTGATGGTCTGCACCTCTTCTACGCCATCAGTCTCAAGACCTATCGAAGTCAAAGCGGCAGACACCTCTTCGGGTGTCATGTCGAATTTGACATACTCTTTCAGCCAATTATAAGAAATATTCATATATAGTATTTATTTTTTGCCATTTCAATCTGCGAAATTACACAATTTTTCGGAAAGATTAAAGAGTATATAAAAAAAGATGGTGACCCAAATGTAAAAAGGGTCACCATCGTTTATGAGAAGTTGGATAAAAAGAGCTATTTTTAGGCTTGCGAAGCTCGAAAAAGCGCAACCGACGCAGCACGCGAGAGCAGAGAGTGCTTGCATTCTATGCCGAGCAGCAAGGAGGAAAAGCCATGCATTGTGGATTAATTTACTCGGCGTAAATGAGCATTTTGAGGGCGAGTGTAACGACAAAAGAGCCTTTTTAGTCAGCTTCTTTAAGAATTTATTCAGGCAATACCTTCTATAAGTATTTTTATTCTATTTTAATTTTAGCTGTTCCGGCACTGCTTTTTACAATGTATATACCGCTTGCAGCAGCTTTGAAAGCCTTGTAATCACCCTCATAAACCTTGACACCGGTAACGGTATATACAACAACATTGCCATCATCGAAACGCACATCTGTTATAGCAGTTGATGTCAATACAACTTTGATAAAATCAGAATAAGAAGATTCATCATTGCCATCAGTTGCTTTTACCCTGTATAGGTATTCTCCCTCTTCAAGTTCATTGAACACAAAGTAATTTTCCGATGTTTCCACCTCGCCCAACAGAACTTTCTTATAAGGCAATGTTGCATCAATATAAACATCATCAACCAAAACCCGTTTAGTGGTAGCCTCATCACTCGTCGAGAAGCGCACAAAGAAGCCACCATTAATATTCGCCGAAAGGCTGACATATCCAACAGTTGATACACTCTCCGATACAATCATTTCACCCGACACATCACACACATCCACAAAAAATTCAAAACCGGAATCTTTTGAATTATATTTATTTACTTTCAGGCTTATTGAAACATCACCGGTAGCATTCATTATTGGCGTGGTAAGAGTTCCCGAAGTAGAGGATGTTCCTATACGTAAAATACCACTTTCACTATAAACATTATTACCTGACCAGCCTTGAGATGACATATATTTATCAAACTCATTCGGCTTTATTTCATAGCTTGATACCGAGCAATTCAGAAAATCTTCTGATAGTAGGATTTTCTGTTCACCATCACCGGCAATAACATTCTCAACTTTATAAAGTTCCACCACATACCCGTCCGCATCATCAACACTGTTCCAATTTGCCACAAAGGAATTTTCAGCGACATCAGTCGCCGGCATGGCAACCGGGGTTTCTATGCCACCCATAAACGTAAATGAAGCTACATAATTCTCATATTTGATATTCGTAACAGGCTTATTCAGATTACTGCCGGTAAAGAGTTTTGCCGCAGGAAGCGACACATCGGTAAACTCCGTGTTTTTATTCTTTCCGGGCCACAAATCATTGGCAAGGCTATTATAATATTGTTCTTCGTTTGCACCTGAATATAACAACAAATCATTATCAGCCGGAACTATCTGGAATCTTGGATGTCCTTTTGTCACATTCACAGTATTGTTATCCCACGCGCTCTTGTTATAATCGACATGGACAATCATCATACCGTCTGCCGGCAACATCTGGTCCCAACCTTCGCGTTTGCGATTTTCAAGAACAAAATATTCATTAGGATTTGCATCGTTTATAATTTTATAACCGACACCATCCTGTGTTTGTGGCAACATCGAATATTTACCTTTTTTGTCAAGTGTAACAAGTTCTTTCCAGCCACACGCATCCTTTTGGTATGAATTATATCCCACAGGTATATATCCATCCCCGCAGAAATTTCCGTAATCCATAATATCCCACTCATTCATACAGAAGTTTCCTGATTCGCCATTGACATCATAAATATCAGCCAAGCCAAGACAATGCGAGAATTCGTGACATATGGTACCTATTCCGGAAAGCCATTTACCATATTTTTCTTCAAGCCCCTCGTTCATATAAAGTTCTGAACTGCAAGCATAAGTGTCACAATATACTCCGTCAACCTTTTTCTTGCTTATAGCACTGGACAAATCCCATTTATGTGGCCATATTGTATTTGCATTGGCTTGGTTTGCCTCTGAATACCCGGCATAAATACAATAAATGAATTCCACTTCTCCGTTTTTATCATTGTCGAACTGCGAGAAATCCCAGCCTGCATTGTCAGCCAAATCAATTCCATTACTTATCATTTTCTGGGGATTCTTGTCATTTCCATATGAGTCATTGCCACCATAATATGCCATATTGTTAGGCAGGGTAAGAATATCGGTTACAACGAATTTAGGAAAGAACAAACTATCGGACTGTGCAATAAAATAGTCACGAGCACTTCCGTAACTTTCTATACTACCTGGACCGAATTTATATTTATAACCCTCTTCATTCAACAATTTGTTTATATCTTCTTTTGTATATGAAAATTTCACATCTTTGTATTGTACAAGCAACACAGGAACAAGCACTTCACCTTTTGAGATACTTCTTGAAGAAGTAGTCTTTGAAGCAACATTTCTCCTGTATTTTGCAGAACGGGACATATGAGTCTTTGAAACAGCATTCTTCATTACATCATAATCCATTCCAGACAGAAGTTCATTCTCCACGTCGTTACGCTTCTCCTTATCGTGCGCAATGACGCCGGTAGAAACAAACCCACCATCGCTTGTGAATGTCGCATAGCAAAAATCACCATTATTATCCTTAACAATGTATTTACCGTCAAGTGTTGTATAAAAGCGCATAGTTTCGTCACCTTTCAATATAACACTCAACATTGTACCATCAGATTGCTTTACCATAAAAGGTTTACGATTAGCAGGAACTGCAAAAACAGAAACCGCCCACATAAAGAGCAGAATGAATGATAGTAATTTTCTCATATCGTGAATTTATCGTTTTTTCGCTTATATCTTGCAAAATTAACCATTTTCCACGAACTTATGATAGGTTTTTCAAAAAAACGACAGTTGCCAGTGCTTAGCATAATGCCACATAACGTAAAAACACCTCCTTTAATCAACTTCGTTATTTTTTTATTCGTTCATTTACACTTACATCTTTCATCTTTTACTCTTCTCACCGCTTCCCACCCAATATATGCTCACACCTATCAATAACAACGAAAGCAAAATCATAGGATCGAATTTATCCAAACCAAAGATATAAGAAACCGATGTAGCAACAATAAGTGTCACATATCCGTATAAAGCAACAACAGCACTGTCAAGATATTTCATACCTACGGGTATAAGAAAATAGGTAAGAACAGTGGGAAACAGAAGCACATACAAAAGGAGCAACAACGGCGTATAGTGAATTCCGTCATTGAAAAGGCGTGCATCAAAACCTGTAAAGTATGAAACAATCAAAGCAACCGCAGCCGCGGCAGTAAAGGTGTATTTTAAAATTGTAACACTTGCAATATGGCTGACAAACCGCGCCGACAACACAAGATATACTGAATATATGACAGATGAAAGCACTGCAAGTATATTACCGACATGAGTATCGGATGCCTTTCCCGTAAAAGGCTGTGAGAGAATACAGAGCAATGCTCCGGCAAAGCCTATGGCAAGCCCGGTCAGTTTACGTCCTTCAATACTTTTGTTATACAAAACAGCACTCACAACCATAACCCACAGCGGTTGCATCGCATTGAATATTGCAAATTTCACCGGTGTTGTATAACTTATACTCAAAGCATACAGCGACATATATCCGAAAATACCGAATGCACCCAATGCCAGCAGTTTCAGTTTATCGCCAAGTGTCACCGATTCCGGTTTTGAGAAGATTGAGACAAGCCAGAAGATTACAGCACCGAACACAAGACGTATTGTCACACATGACATCGGAGCAATCCACAAAGGCAACAGATAGCCCATGGCATTAACATTCAGTCCGCTGAAAACCCTTGCCACAAACAAAGCAGCAGAACCTTTGACTTTATTATTCATTGCTAAAAATCAATTGCGTTTCAACAACAGACTACGTATCCAAAGAAAAACAAGAGCAACAGCACCTATAGCAGAATTCAGTACAAAAGGAAAGCGTACCCCTTTTACTCCGAACAGTTCCTGCATCCAATCGACTAAGAATGGAGATATAAGTATTGCCACATAGTTCATTGTCATAACCAAAGCTAATGTATATGTAACCTTACGTGCCGATGCCAATGTCACTGCGATATCATAGATATAAGGCTGTGCCATACCATAGCCAAAACCGGCAGCTACACAACCTATAATGATAAAAGGTAAAGAGGTACTGAAAAATACATCTGACAGACCCAAGGCTATCAGAAGCATTGCCCATATCAATATATTGCCTTTAAGAATTG
>JAGBSZ010000186.1 GCA_017631585.1 Bacteroidaceae bacterium | reverse complement strand
TACGACATCGGTTACGGCGGTCTTGACCACGTTATCGCATCGGGCGAGGATGTAAATATCCTTGTTGTGGATACAGAGGTTTATTCTAACACCGGTGGTCAGTCTTCAAAGGCTACTCCTCTTGGTGCTATTGCCAAGTTTGCTGCATCAGGTAAGCGTATCCGCAAGAAAGACCTTGGTATGATTGCTACAACATACGGTTACGTATATGTTGCACAGATTGCAATGGGCGCAAGCTACGACCAGTGCTTGAAGGCTATCCGCGAGGCTGAGGCTTATCCGGGTCCATCACTCGTGATTGCATATGCTCCATGTATCAACCACGGTATCAAGCGCGGTATGGGCAAGGCACAGGCTGAGCAGGCTGCTGCCGTAGAGTGCGGTTACTGGCACTTGTGGCGTTACAACCCAGCGTTGGAGGAAGAGGGCAAGAACCCATTCACTCTCGACAGCAAGGAGCCACAGTGGGAGAAGTTCCAGGAGTTCTTGCAGGGTGAGGTGCGTTATGCATCACTTGCAAAGCAGTTCCCTGCAGAGGCAAGCGAGTTGTTCGGTGCAGCTGAGGAAATGGCTAAGAAACGCTATGCAAGCTACCAGCGCATGGCTAAGTTAGACTGGGGCAAGGAGGAATAAATAAATCCTTGACATAATAATTCAACGGGGGAGTATCCGCAAGGTACTCCCCCGTTGAATATTCATATACAACGAACCAATAATAGCCTTACGTTGTTATATCTCATATTTTATAACCTTAAAAACAGATTACCATGTCAACATTGACTAAAAGTTTGAAATTGGGAGTGGCAACATTGGCGATTATGAATGTAACGGCTGTTGTATCGCTTCGTGGACTCCCTGCCGAGGCTGAATATGGTATAAGTTCAGCCTTTTACTATTTGTTTGCAGCCATAGTATTCCTTATTCCCACATCGCTTGTGGCAGCCGAGCTTGCTGCCATGTTTCAGGACAAGCAAGGCGGTGTGTTCCGCTGGGTGGGCGAGGCTTTCGGAAAGAGAATCGGCTTTCTTGCCATCTGGTTGCAATGGGTGGAGAGTACAATATGGTATCCCACGGTACTAACCTTTGGTGCAGTATCACTGGCATTCATAGGTATGGACAGTACAGCCGATATGTCGTTGGCTTCGAACAAGTTCTATACTCTTGCAGTGGTGCTTATAATATACTGGGCTGCCACATTCATTTCACTTAAAGGTATGGGCTGGGTGAGCAAGGTTGCCAAAGTCGGCGGTTTGATTGGCACTATAATCCCGGCTGCACTGCTTGTTTTATTGGGTATCATATACCTTGCAACCGGTGGCAAGTCACAGATGGACTTTGGAGGCAGTTTCTTCCCGGACATCACAAAACTCGACAATCTTGTTCTCGCATCGGGCATATTCCTTTTCTATGCCGGTATGGAGATGACAGGTATCCACGTAAAGGATATGGAAAATCCAAGCAAGAACTACCCTAAGGCTGTGTTCCTTGGAGCTTTGATAACTGTGCTTATCTTTGTTTTAGGTACATTTGCACTCGGAATAATAATTCCGCAAAAGGATATAAACCTTACACAAAGTCTGCTGGTAGGCTTTGACAACTATTTCAAATACATAAAGATGTCGTGGCTGTCGCCTATAATTGCCATTGCTCTTGCATTCGGCGTGCTTGCAGGCGTGCTGACATGGGTGTCGGGACCTTCAAAGGGTATCTTTGCTGTGGGTAAAGCCGGATATTTGCCTCCGTTCATGCAGAAGAGCAACAACATAGGTGTTCAGAAGAACATTCTCCTTATACAAGGCGGAATTGTAACCCTGCTGAGCCTGTTGTTTGTGATAATGCCGTCGGTACAGAGTTTCTATCAGATATTGTCACAGCTTACGGTACTTCTCTATCTTATAATGTATCTGCTTATGTTTGCGGCTGCGATATATCTGCGCTACAACATGAAGGATACGGAACGTCCTTTCCGCTTGGGAAAGAGTGGCAACGGCATGATGTGGATTATCAGCGGTGTGGGTTTCTTGGGCAGTCTGCTCGCCTTTGTACTCAGTTTTATACCGCCGGCACAGATTGCTGTAGGAAGCAGCACGGTGTGGTATGCGGTACTTTTCATAGGTTGTATCATTGTTGTGGGCGCGCCGTTTGTGATTTACGCAATGCGCAAGCCATCATGGATTGACCACAGTGCCGAGTTAGAACCGTTCCATTGGGAGCAAAAATAGCAAAAAAGAGAAGCAATTGCTTCTCTTTTTTGCTATTTTTGCATATTGTAAACCTATAACTATGAAAAAGAGATTCGCAATAATATTTGCCACAATGCTTTGTATTGCAGCCACAGCGCAGACAACTGATTATGCTTCGCTCGTAAATCCACTCATTGGCACAGACTATAAAGGCAATGTATATCCGGGCGCGCAAGCCCCTTTCGGCATGATACAGCTCAGCCCCGACAACGGACTGCCGGGTTGGGACAGGATTGCCGGATACTTTTACCCTGACAGCACAATTGCAGGATTCAGCCACACCCATCTGAGCGGTACAGGAGCAGGAGACCTCTATGATATAAGTTTCCTGCCCGTCACATACCCTTTGCGCAAGGCTGAGAAGCCTTTGGGAGTGCACTCCATGTTCAGCCACGAACGCGAGGGGTGCGAAGCCGGATACTATCGGGTACATCTTGACAGCTATAATATAGATGTGGAACTTACTGCCACCGAACGTTGCGGAATACAACGCTACACCTACCCCACCGACACAGCAACGGTGTTGCTTAATCTTGCCAAAGCAATGAATTGGGATGCCACCACCGACACGCATATTGCCGTTGTCGATAGCTTTACCATTGAGGGCTACCGCCACTCCAATGGCTGGGCGAGAGGACAGCAAGTATTTTTCAGAACACGTTTCTCGCGCCCCATAAACACATTCAAGTGTGAAAACACCATGATTATGCGCGACGGCAATATATGGATGAAGCCCGGCGTTATAGAGATTACTTTCACTCTCGATGACAGCAGGGAATTGACTGTTATCACAGCCCTGTCGGGTACAGGACTTGAGGGCGCGGCAAAGAACCTTTCCGCGGAAGCACCTCACGACGATTTTGACCTTTACCGCGCAGAGACACGAAACAAATGGAACAACGAGCTTGGCAGGATTGAAGTAAAAGGGGGAACAGACGACCAACGTATATGCTTTTACACTGCACTCTACCGCACAATGATAGCCCCCACTCTCTTTTGCGACATTGACGGCACATACCGCGGAGCAGACGGCAAGAACCACCAGGCTGACGGTTGGTGCAACTATTCGACATTCTCACTGTGGGACACCTTCCGTGCCGCACATCCATTATACACAATAACCACTCCCGAAAAAGTAAGCGATATGATAAATTCATTCATCGTCTTTTACGAACAGCACGGTCGCCTGCCGGTGTGGAATATGTGGGGAAGTGAAACGGATATGATGATTGGTTACCACTCGGTGCCTGTGATTGCTGATGCCTACCTTAAAGGCATCGGTGGATTTGATGCCGAGAAAGCGCTCGAAGCATGTGTTGCCACAGCCAACTGCGATGAGTACCGCGGAATAGGATTCTACAAGAAGAACGGATATGTACCCTATGATGTAACAGACCCATACAACGCCGATAACTGGGCAATGTCACGCACATTGGAATATGCTTACGACGACTACTGCATTGCGCGCATGGCAGAGGCTATGGGACGCGACAGCATTGCAGGCACATTCTACAAACGGGCTGAGAACTGGCGCAATCAATACAACCCAAACACCACATTCATGCAACCACGCGACAGCAAGGGAGAGTTTCAGCCACACTTCAACCCCGATGAATACACACAACATATTTGCGAGAGCAATGCCTGGCACTATATGTGGAGTGTACAGCATGATATTGAAGGACTCATGGAACTGATGGGCAGAGAGGTCTTTGAAGAGAAGCTCGACAGCATGTTCACCTATTCTCCAGCCGAGAATGCCGACCTGCCGATATTCAGCACCGGCATGATAGGACAATATGCCCACGGCAACGAGCCGAGCCATCATGTGGCATATCTTTTCAACAAGATTGGCAAACCTGAAAAGACACGGGAATATGTATCACAGATAATGAACGAACTTTACCGCAACACCCCTGACGGCATTTGTGGTAACGAGGATTGCGGTCAGATGTCGGCTTGGTATGTGATGTCGGCAATGGGATTCTACCCTGTAAATCCCTGTGGCGGAGAATATGAATTTGGCATGCCACTGTTCCCTGAAATAAAGATTCACCTTGATAATGGAAAAGAATTCAGTATTATCCGTTCCAACGACTACAAGGAGAAGAAATCTCAAAAGAGCGTCAAACCACGCCTTAACGGCAAGAAAGTAAAAGGTACAACAATCAGACACAGCGATATAATGCAGGGTGGCAAGTTGTCATTCTGATACATAAAAAAATCGATGAATACTCATCGATTTTTTTATGTATCAGTGTGTCTCTCCACCCTCGACCTTATATCCGTTAGGATAGATAAGCAATACGCTTGTATTAGGATAGTCGCGTTGCAGCTGGACAAAAATATGGTCGTGCGACGGACGGAACGAGATTGAGCCACGGCGCGCGCTGACAACAATAAGCAGATGATCTTCTCTGATTATCTTTGAGAGACGCTTGAGGTCGTTGCCGCCGTCGGTCTCAAAGAACTGCGCATCAATTGGCGCACAACCTTTCAACTGTTCCTTTATTTTGTACATGGTGTCGGGATGACCATGATACATTATTCTGCAATCCAAACCGCTTGCCATGCGGGCTGTCTCCTCTACCCAATATGCAAATCCCGCCTCATACTCCGCTTTGGCAGGGAATGTGATATGTATTGTACGCACCGTATTCAACGGAATATTCATGCGTGCCATCACCACCTGACAATCTATGGCATTCAGCACCTCGGGCAACACATTGCCAAGGAAACTGTCGTTGGCAGTCTCCTTCTTGTGGAAACCAAGGATAAGCTCGCGATAGTCGTTCTCTTTCACCTCGTGTATGATACCGTGCGCAAGGTTGGTGGTAAGTCGCATCTTTGTAAGCAAAGGCACATTGACCGATGCCGCAATATTCGCAGCATTGTCGAGCAGTTTTGTTGCACCGGTCTGCAATGATTTGTCTTCATCGAGCACCACGGTGATTGCAGACAACGGTATTGTGCTGTTCTCCTTGCGCACAAGGAGTGCCAAATCCATGAGTTTGTCCACCATTTTGGGATTGGCAAGTGCAAGAAGTGTTTTCTTTGATGATATTCCCGACGGTTTGTTGAGCACAGCACCGGAAACAATGAGCTTGCGCGATGCCCTGTCGGACATTATGGAACTGACAAGGCATGTTACAAGAATAAGCAGGATTGTTCCGTTAAGCACATCGTCATTGAGCAGACGAGAACCGTCATCAAGGATTATTCCGTGACCTACAAATGCGGCGGCAAGAGTTGCCGCTGCCTGAGAAGTACTCAAGCCGAACATCAGGCTCTGTTCGTTCCATGACATACGATAATGGCGTGCAACAAGAAACGAGGCTATCCACTTTCCGGTAAGCGCGGTGGCAATCATGACACCGGCAACCATCAATGAGCCTCCGCCATTGAACAATACACGGATATCAATCATCATACCTACACCTATAAGGAAGTATGGAATGAATATTGCATTTCCCACAAAGTCGATTCGACGCATCAATGGCGAGGAGTGCGGAATAAGCGGATTGAGTACAAGACCTGTGATGAATGCTCCCAAGATTCCCTCCATACCGGCAAGTTCCATCAAGCCTGCACCAAGAAAAAGCATCGCCATTACAAAAATGTATTGTATGACACTGTCGTTGTAGTTACGGAAAAAGTAACGTGCAATACGCGGAAAAAGGAATATTATTACCGCCGCTATTACAAGCAGTTTCAACAGCATCAGAACAACAAACCAGCCGTTGGCTTCGCCTGTGAACGTACTTGCAATGATTGCAAGAACAAAGAGTGTAAGCGTGTCGGTAATCATTGCTCCGCCTACAACGAAGTTGACGCAACGCAGGCGTGAAAGACCGTAACGCGCAACTATCGGGTAGGATATGAGCGTGTAGGATGCATACATACTCGCCAACAGCAACGAAGCTATGAAATCGTATCTTAGAATGAATATGTTCGCTCCCAATCCAAGGAGTATGGGGATTGCAAAGACAGCAAGTCCCATGAGCAAAGCACCGTTCTTCGACTGTTTCATCTCCTGCATGTTCACCTCGAGACTGGCAAGGAACATTATATAATACAATCCAACCTTACCGAACAGTTCAAAACTGCTGTCACGCTCAAGAACATTCAACCCGTTGGGACCAATGAGAAGACCTGCCAATATCATGCCTATGATATGTGGCATGCGCAATTTGTTGAAGAGCAACGGAGCAAAAAGAACAATACATAACACACCAAGAAACACCCACGTTGGGTCAGTCACTGGAAATAGAGAGTTGAAATCCATATTGGTGTATTATGTATTGTTAATGTTATTGTTCAATCATTACCATTTGTAAGCTACTCCAAGAGTGAAGAGTTCCTTCAACTGCCAGAAGCTCCACTTCTTGGCAACTTCGTCATCAGAGAGTGTGACACTGTCGTCGTAGCGTGCATGAACCATCAATGACGCTGTGAAGTATTTGCTCAACGCAACATTGAATTTGGTTTCCCACTGGAAGAAATTTCTGATTTCATTCTCGGTATATCCTCCGACATAGTATTCAAGACGAGAATATACATCGAGGAACGAAGTCAGCTTGTATGCGGGGACTGTTACGACAAGCTGTGTACCGAAGTCGTGTCTGAAACGCTTTTGAGCCTCTTCCTCACTGAAGCCGAAACGTGCCAAAGCAAGTTCCCTGTCATGCACATAACGGAGGTTATATGCTGAGATTGGTGCAAGGAAGACATGTACCTCAAAATCTCCCATTTTGGGTTTGTAGTTCAAACCGACAGAGGCATTGACATCCAACGGAGTGATGAAGTTAGAGATAAAATCAGGTGAATTTACCGGATAGTTTGGCAATGTCTGTGTCTCACCCTTTACCTTTGCTGCTATATCAAGATTCTTTACCAATTTGTAACCGAATGTAGATTCAATGCTCAATTTATCGGAGTTTGTCTTGAAACTGTGGACTGTATCAGCCTCAGATGTTATAAAACCAAGGTCGAAATCGAAATGGTTGGTCCAGGTGATACGGTCCTTGTCGTCATAGTTCAAATCGAGGTCGATTGTCGCAAGCATCGCATAATTGCTCTCACCACCCTGATACCAGTTGGGCGAAAGGAAGTTCTGGGTAAATGTAAGAGAAGTACGACCGCCGAATTTCCAGTAATTGGGCTTAACGACTGTTGTTTTCATACCGCCTACAACGTCTTCTGGAACAAATGCACGGTTAATATTCAACTTGAGACCGGTAATCTCGGGTGTATATTCCATTACTGACTTTTCGTTGCGCAACTCCTTTTCTGTCATTTTAACATGTCCGGGAGCCTGCTTGTACAAATCAAGCAT
>JAGBSZ010000018.1 GCA_017631585.1 Bacteroidaceae bacterium | reverse complement strand
TTACCTGTACCGAAAGGTCCGGGGATAAATCCTGTACCACCTTCTACAATCGGGTTCAGTGTGTCGAGAGTACGAACACCAGTCTCGAGCAATTTGAATGGACGTGGTTTCTCCTTGTAGTCATCCATTGCCACACGCACGGGCCACTTCTGAATCATGTTCAGTTTACGTTCCTCGCCATCTGCGTTTGCAATTACTGCAATGGTGTCTGTTATCTTATACTCGCCTGCAGCAGCAATAGACTTTACAGTCCATGTACCTTTCAAACCGAAAGGAGCCATAATCTTCAATGGCTGGTGGTTCTCTTCCACACTACCCAACCATGCAGCGGCACCTACAACATCACCAACTTTTGCAATTGGCTCGAAATGCCACAACTTGTCTTCGTCGAGAGGATTTGTATAATCACCACGTTTCAAGAACACACCTTCCATCTTGTCGAGGTCGTTCTGCAAACCGTCATAATTCTTAGAGAGCATACCGGGAGCCAATGACACCTCAAGCATGTGACCTGTAAACTCGGCCTCTTCGCCAATTCTCAAACGGCGTGTACTTTCAAAAACCTGAACATACACCTTGGCTCCGTTAATCTTGATGACCTCTGCCATAAGGCGGTCACCACCGGTCTTGATATAGCAAATCTCGTTTTGTGCCACAGGGCCATCGACAGCCAGAAGCACCATATTTGCTATGACACCGGTAACTTTTCCTTTTGTTGCCATATTTATATTGTTTTACTTATTTACAACTCAATGGATTTATTATCCATACCACTTTTCAGTTCCGCTATCATCTCGTTGTAGCGTTGCATTCCTTTTTCGGCATCAAGTTTTGCCCAACGCTCAAGAATGCTCAACTTCAGCAGAAAGACAAAAAGTCTTTCAACCGAGAAATAGTTGAAAACAGAATTGTCTTCAAGCCATTTCCAACGTATATCATCGAGCTGACGCTCGCGCTCCTGCAAACGGCTGTTCTCGCTCAAACGTTGTACACTTTCAAAATAGTCGAGCGCACCTGTCAGTCCGAAATCGCGTGCACCGGATGTGTGTAACGCTTCGGCAATCTCGTCATCACCAACAACGGCATCGGCTATATTCATCTTGTATTTGCGTGCAGCAAAAGCCACCAGCAGGTTGTTTACATTACGATTGAAAGCAAACCAGTCGGCAATGAATCTATTGGGACATTTTGTCGCATAATCATAATAGAACGCACTCAGAACATCCTCCCATATTACATTTGAATTACCTTCGTTTGCAATGTAATATTCAAAGAAACGATAAATATATGATGGGACGCCACTTATGGGTGTATCACCGTTTTTTGCTGAAGATATAATCTCTTCGAGTTCTTCACGCGAATAACATCCGTACTGTTCAATAACAGCCTCTTCGCCTTTACGGAGAATAGCAAGAATATTGGTATTGTCGCGCTCCAGAAAGAATAAGTCCACGCATGTGGCATCATTTGCCGACAATTCGGGATATATATCCTCTTTGAAGCGTTCAACGGTGTATGCCGATTTGCTGCCGTCAAAGGCAAAATCAGGCAATCCCGCAACCAAGCAATAATAGTTGCTCATCGATTAAGAAAATAATAGTTCTACCATCTGAGGACGCAAGAAAGCTTTGAAGAATGCTTCAAACTCACCCTCACCGAAATTAACCTTATAAGAACCGTCGGCTGGTGCAATGGAGAATGATGTCTTTATACCATTTACCTGTTTGATTTCCACACCTTTGTCGAGAAGCGCCTTTGCGTTCTTTGCAAAGTATGCTTTCAATTCCTCTGCTTCGGCTGTTGAGATGACAATCTGCTCATTGGCACTCCAACGCTCTGCAATCTTTACAAGCAAAGCCTTGATTGTGTCGCCGGCAAGAGCCTCTTTTACAGCACTCTTTACAACAGCATCAGTAATAATATCGGTAGCCTCTGATTTGAGCGCGCCAACAGCCTGTGCACCATAAAGTTTTATTTCAGAACGTGTATTTGCATCAAGTTCAGCAACTTTCTTCTGTGCTGCAACAATGAGATCTTCTGCCTGACGCTGTGCATCCTTTATAATATCTGCAGCTTTTGCCTTTGCCTCTGCAATAAGGCGGTCAGCCTCTACCTTACCTTTTTCTACACCTTCGGCATAGATTTTCTCGGTCAATTCCTGAATTTTATTTTCCATATTATGTATGATGTTTTAAAATTTTCAATCAAAAACAATATGCTACTTCTCATAAGGAGGTATGCAAAAATATAAAAAATCCAAAAGGAGATTCATTCCAAAATGATGACAAAAACAGCCTCATTCAGTCCTAAAAATCCTAATTTTACAAAATTACAACATTTTATTCAATTATTGCTATTTTAAAAGCATATAAATTGTAAAAAAAAGAGATTTTCTGCATTATCCAACACTGTATTTACAGTCATCCCATCATTTCTAAACAACAGCGTATTTAACAACACAGATGGTTAAACAGTGTTAACCACCGACCTATTGCACTACATCATTTGTTCTCTATAAAAAAATCATGGACAAAAAGTTGATTGAAAAGGCTCTTGAATACCACTCCGAGGGCAAGGCAGGAAAGATTGAAGTCCAACCAAGCAAAAGTGCAGATTCCCCGGAAAAGTTATCCCTTGCTTACAGTCCGGGAGTTGCAGCTCCAGCCATGGAGATAGACAAAGAACGTTGGAAAGCCTATAAATACACCAATAAGGGAAATCTCATTGCAGTAATATCAAACGGAAGTGCTGTCTTAGGGCTTGGCAACATCGGTGCATTGGCATCAAAACCGGTGATGGAAGGAAAAGCAATGCTATTCAAGCTGTATGCCGATATTGATGCTTTCGACATAGAAATAAGCGACGAATCACCGGATAGTTTTGTCAAAAATGTGCAAGCATTGTCGCCTACCTTTGGTGGCATAAATCTTGAGGATATAAAAGCACCGGAATGTTTCTACATAGAGGAGCGTTTACGTTCATTGGTTGATATACCTGTGTTGCATGATGACCAGCACGGCACAGCCGTAACCGTGGGAGCGGCTCTAATAAACGCTTGCGAAATAACAGGTAAAAATATTAAGGATATAAAATGTGTAATATGCGGTGCCGGTTCAGCCGGTTTATCAACGGCAAGAATGTTGATAAGGCTTGGTCTTGACAAGAAAAAACTGATTATAGCTGACAGTAAAGGTGTCATAACAACATCACGTACAGACATTGACAAATACAAAAAGGAGTTTGCCGCAGAACGTGATATCGAGTCACTTGATGATGCCATGAAAGGTGCAGATGTATTCATTGGTCTTTCAAAAGGCAATCTGTTGAAAGAAGAAAATATAACATCAATGGCAGAAAATCCAATAGTATTTGCTTTGGCAAACCCTGTTCCAGAGATTGATTACAGCAAAGCCAAAAATATTCGCCCTGATGCAATTGTCGCAACAGGACTCAGCAACCACCCCAATCAGATAAATAATGTCCTGGCATTTCCTTATCTGTTCCGTGGAGCCCTCGACACATTATCGACAACAATAAACGAAGAAATGCTCATTGCTGCATCGCATGCCATTGCCGGCATAGCAAGAAAACATACACCTAAAGATATCGAAGAACGATATAATCGCCGACTTAAATTCGGACGTGATTATATACTGCCTAAGCCCGGTGACATACGGTTGTTGACAGATGTATCAGTAGCGGTGGCAGAAGCCGCAATGAAAAGCGGTGTCGCAAGACGCCCTATAGCTTCATTCAAGGAATATATCACCACACTGCTCCAACGTATCGATAACGAGAATTTCTTTTTAAAAGAGAGGATGCATCATAATAATACAAAGAGAGTCCATAACTATTATTCCAGAGAACGTGAATTTTAAATACCGGAATCATGACCAAAAAAGAGAAAGAATTGATTGATGCAATATGTCGTAGCAACGGCATAGCCATGACACCCGTTGAAGAGCTTGCACTTTTGGGATTTTACGAAAGCAGCAGAGTCGCTAAGGCAAAAAAGAACAGTAACTCAAACTTGGAAGTTGGTGGAGAATTTACAGCTTTAAATGAAGTCTGGGAAAGAAGAGAAAGAAGAATGAATACTACATTGAAGGATTGGAACAAAATAGAGGAATACGACTTTGACGAGAATGCCGAAGAGTACAAGGAACTTGCTGAAATTTTAAAAATGAATAATGACCGAAGAAAATATTTTGCATAAAAAGGATTCGGATTTTCCTTTCATTTACTAACTTTGTAGTCGCGCACAAAAATGCGACAACATTATATTAATCGTAAAAACAATATTTTCATATGGTACAAAGTTGGTTCGAATGCAAGGTTACATACGAGCGTGCAGGAGAGAAAGGTCTTAATACAAAAGTAAATGAGGTGTATCTTGTACAGGGATTCACATTCACTGAGATTGAGAAACGTCTAACTCAAGAACTTCAGCCGCAGGTAACAGGTGAGTTCAACATCAACAAGATGGAACGCACCAAATACAACGAATTGGTTGACAGTGACAACGAGAATGCCGACAAGTGGTTCAAATGCAAGATTTCAATGATTACAATCGACGAAGTTTCTGCAAAAGAAAAGAAGTCATCGGTTGTTATTCTTGTAAAGGCTGAAGATGTCACAGGAGCTGTAAAGAATCTGACAAAGCACATGGAGGATTCTATTATGGATTATGACCTTGTTTCAGTAAACGAGAGTGCTATAGTGGACACATTCCATTATGAAGGCTAATATAGCAGAACAGATAAAAAGAATAAGCGATACCCTGCCTTGCGGGGTAACGCTTATTGCTGTATCAAAATACCACCCTGCCGATGCTGTCATGCAAGCATACGAAGCAGGTCAAAGAGACTTTGGAGAGAGCAAGGCACAGGATCTTGTAAAAAAGCACGATATATTGCCTGATGACATCAAATGGCATTTCATAGGACATCTCCAAAGCAATAAAATCAAATATATCGCTCCATTTGTGCATCTTATTCACAGCATCGACAGCTATAAACTACTGCAGGAGGTAAACAGGCATGGCGAAAAACAGAACCGCAGGATTGCGTGTCTGTTACAGATTCATATTGCACAAGAAGAGACAAAATTCGGATTCACTCCTGATGAATGCATGGAGATGCTCTCAAACAATGAATGGCAATCTCTCAAAAATGTAGAAATCCGCGGCATCATGTGCATGGCAAGCAACACCGATGATGAATCACAGATTGCCGATGAATTTTCAAAAGTACAGATGCTCTTCAATAACATCAAAGAAAAATTCTTTGCCGGAAACGATAGCTTCAATATTCTTTCAGCCGGCATGAGCGATGACTACCCCATTGCCATAAAATTCGGCAGCAACCACATCAGAGTAGGTTCAAAAATTTTTAGCGGAGAATAATAATCTTTTTATATGCTTCCGTACAGATAGTACCACCAATAGGTACGTCCGAATCTGCGGCGTACATAATTAGCTCTCACGAAAGCATCATCATGCTCTTTTTCCAGAGCCACGAAAGCATCAAACTGCTCTTGCATTGCTTGATTGTTCACAGAAGTGGCATTCTCATCTATGCTTGCGTATAGCATAAGTGCCTCCTGATAATGTTTAGGCAATTTATTCAGCTCAGTATCGGGATAGAATTCTTTTACGGCATCGGTAAATTCAACAATTTGCCTGTCGAGTAACAAACCTGAAAGATAGTAATCTTTTACTGCATCAGAAACGGAATCGTTCATTACTGCACGCTTCAAAAATTCCATAGGCTTTTCATCTTGCGACGGGGATATTCCAAGCAAGGCGAAAACTGAGTCTGGAACAAGAGGAGATACTTGAGTTCTTTCAGGGATAAGACCATCAGCCTTATAAAGTTGTGGATATTCAAAAACTTTTTCTCCAAGCATGCCATTTTTAGCAAGGATATATGCTCTTTGTGCCGTCAAAGAATGTGATGCCACATTAGAAAGAGAACCAACCTTCAAAGCACTTTCAATATCACCTTTCTTATAATATGATGCAACACGAGCTTCTCTTTTAAAGTTTTCTTCACCATTCGACAAGAATCCCACCAGAGAGAAAAGAATCACGAAGAGAAGCAGATTACGCCATATTATTCTGTTGGCACTCATTGCAATATTCTTGATTTTTGCAAACAGCACCCTGCGGAGCACAAATGAAAACAAAGCATAAACGATTATACCGGCAACAAGGACAATAATCCACTTGATATAATCATATCCACCTACATACAACGAGCGGTCAATATCCGTTATAAATGAGAGAATAAGTGCAGACGGCATAAAAGCAAATGCAGTCCACTCACGTTTGAATCCGGTGTATTTGTTTATCCACAGAGCAAGCAAAGTCAATGCAAGCGAAATTACCCCACCGGCGACATAGCCGTTATACTCCAATTTACCTGTTGCAACCTTGTCATATAAAAGTTCAAGCAATGAACTCTGATATTCAGCTACAAACAAAAACGAAAACACGGCAAAGAGGATGGCACACAGTGCCATCACTACTCTTTGCAAACGTATCTCTTCCTTATTCTTCATTATCTGCTTCTTATTCTTTATTTTTCTTTAATACAAGTGCCGTACGAGCCGGAATATAAAGCTTCAACCAGCCTTTCTTGCGACGTGCATGAAGCCTATCGAACATTGTAAAGTGCGTCTGTGTATCATCGACATTTGCCTGACCACCAAAACGTTCAGCATCTGTATTGAGAACAATCTTGTAAGAGCCTTCAGGAACCAACAGACCATAATCGGTAAACGAACGGTTAGGACTGAAGTTGAATACAAATATCAAGTCTTTACGCGAGAATGCCAGAATTTGATCTCCGTCGTTATGCCACACCTCCTGTACCGGACGGTTCTGGAAGTTGCGCACATCACCCACCAACTCTATCATCTCTTTATCGAATTGTCCGAGCAAGGTATAGTTGTAGGCAGGATTATCGACAAGACTCCATTGACGGCGTGCATACTTGTGACTCCAACCGTTTCCTTCGCGTGGGAAGTCAATCCATTCGGGATGTCCGAATTCGTTACCCATAAAGTTAAGATAACCACCGTTGATTGTTCCAAGCGTCATAAGACGTATCATCTTGTGCAGAGCAATACCGCGTGACACCATGTATGTCTCGTCGCCACGGTTGAAATGCCAATACATATCGGCATCTACAAGGCGGAATATGATAGTCTTGTCACCCACAAGTGCCTGGTCGTGACTCTCGGCATACGAGATAGTCTTTTCATCTTTGCGACGGTTTGTGAGTTCCCAGAAAATCTCAGATGGCTTCCAATCCTCATCCTTGCGTTCCTTGATAATCTTTATCCAGAAATCAGGAATATTCATTGCCATACGATAGTCGAATCCATAACCTCCATCTTCGATTGGAGCAGCCAATCCCGGCATACCGGAAACCTCTTCGGCTATGGTTATAGCCTTTGGATTCAATTCATGGATAAGGCGGTTTGCCAATGTAAGATAACATATGGCATCGCCGTTCTGACCTAAATTATAGTAATCACCATAGTTGCAGAATGCCTCGCCAAGACCATGGCTGTAATATATCATTGAGGTTACACCGTCGAAACGGAAACCGTCAAATTTGAATTCTTCGAGCCAATATTTGCAGTTCGAGAGCAAGAAATGCACAACTTCGTTCTTACCATAATCGAAACACAATGAATCCCATGCGCTGTGAATACGCTTGTCATCGCCATAGAAGTATTGTGCCGGATCACCGTCAAGCAATCCGAGACCTTCGTTTTCATTCTTTACTGCATGCGAATGTACAAGGTCCATAATAACGGCAATACCCATGCCATGCGCTGTATCTATAAGTTCTTTCAACTCTTCGGGAGTTCCAAAGCGTGACGATGCCGCAAAGAAGCTTGATACATGATAACCGAAACTGCCATAATAAGGATGTTCCTGTATTGCCATAATCTGTATGCAGTTATAACCGTCAGCGGCAACACGTGGAAGAACCTTATCCTTGAATTCGCGGTATGTTCCTACCTTCTCCTCTTCCTGTGCCATACCGATGTGGCACTCATATATGAGCAAAGGATTGCGTTTTGGAGTAAATTTCTTATTCTTGAACACATATTGCTGCTCGGGAGCCCACACCTGCGCGCTGAAAATCTTGGTAGCCTCGTCTTGTACAACTCTTCGTGCCCATGCCGGTACACGCTCTCCGCATC
This sequence comes from Bacteroidaceae bacterium, assembly GCA_017631585.1. Taxonomy (GTDB): domain Bacteria; phylum Bacteroidota; class Bacteroidia; order Bacteroidales; family Bacteroidaceae; genus HGM04593. The sequence continues at coordinate 13,920 of JAGBSZ010000018.1, read as the reverse complement.
CGCCTTTCCAATAGACCTTCATCTTAAAATGCTGACCATGGGTCATTGCTTTGAGTGGCATCTTACGTTCCCACACTCCACCGGCAAGCTGCTTGAGCTCATATTGCGGGAGTTCTTCCCAATTTGAGAAATCTCCGATAAGCACAATACGTGTAGCGTTTGGAGCCCATTCACGAAATACCCATCCTGTGGATGTTCTGTGAAGACCGAAGTATAAATAACCAGAGGCAAAATCCGACAATGTCTGACGACCGTTTTTTGTCAGTTCTCTCTCTCTTCGCAAAAAATAGTTATGCCTACCCTCAATACTCAAATTATACGGAGCCAAATAGGGGTCGCGTTCTACAAATTTCAGCATGGCTTATTATATTTATGGTTGTTATTGTTCTGTTTATTATGGCATTGCCACCTTTATTATAATCTTTTTCAAAGGCTTATCAGTTATTGCCGGAGCATGTCCGTCTTGTGGGAACATTATGGCAAACTCACCTCTCTTTACATTAAAGTAATCGCGTGCCTGCAACGACGCCGGATACAATGCCGCGTCATCTGCCTCTGAAAAATCCGCAAATGGGAGTTCTGTCAATGGTGTATATCCAATCACTTCATCACCGGACAGAGGCACATGTACATCAATATACTTACGATGTATTTCAATGGGTGCTTCCTCTTTACTTTTTGGTTTTGCCTCTACAACATTTGCAAACACAAATTCACCGCAAATTTCGTTTCTGCCAAGAGGCAATTCCTGCAAATTACAATTCTGCAAAAAATCTAACACTTTTGCAAAATAGGGATTTACAGATACATAATTTTTAAAATTATCAATACGGTCAAGTATCATATTCTATATTATTTTTTTAGAATTCCCGAATTATAAGCACGCTCTCCTATAATTTTGCCATTGGCATCCTTTACAATGAATTTACCGTCACGCAAACCCTCTGTAAAGGTACCTTCATAGCGCAATCCGTCATTATCAATGGCAACACCTGTTCCGCTCTCGTTTCCATTAATGTAAGTGCCTTTATATTCCACTCCACTGCTTAGGCGAAGAACGCCTGAACCGTGCATTGTGTCATTAAGCCAATCCCCTTCATATACATCACCGTTCTGCCATGTATATACTCCTTTACCGCTACGCTTATTGTTTTCCCAAGAGCCTTCATAGACATCACCGTTTGCAAATCGCATGGTACCTTTACCGTGACGCATACCATTGACAAATGTTCCTTCATATACTGAACTGTCGCTTGCGATATAACATCCCTCTCCGTGCCATTTGCCATTCTTGAACATACCCGTGTATTCAGAGCCGTCAGTTGTGGTGTAAACGCCTTTTCCTTCGCACAAATTATTCACCCATTCACCTTTATATACGGCACTGTCGGCAAACATATACTCGCCGTAGCCGTTGCGTCTGCCGTCAACCCATTCACCAGAGTATCGACTGCCGTCACTCCATGTAAAAGTTCCTTGTCCGGAATAGATATTGTTTTCCCATTCTCCAACGTACGACGCACCTTCAGAGAAATAGTAGCTACCCTTACCGGAGTGTTTGTCATCACTCCAGGAGCCTATATAATAATCACCGTTGGGATAATCCATCCTACCATAATCCTCTTTTACGCCTTTTACCCATGAGCCGGAGAATACACAACCGTCGGAGTAATATAATTTACCGTCTCCATGAAGAGAATCCTTAAGGAAGCCACCTATATATTTATCACCACCGGCATAATGCATTTCACCTTTTCCGGAACGTTTGCCACGAAAGAATTCACCAATATACGAATCACCGTTGCGATATTTGGCTTTTCCCGTACCATGCGGGCGCATCATACGAACCTCGCCTGTATATTCAACACCATGCCTCAACTTCAATGAGACAATATGTTTGTCATTCTTATTCTGTTGTGTAATTATTGTATCTGAAAGATTTGCTTCAGAGCAAGGTAACAATGCATGTTTGGCATCAATAGACATGCCAAAAGAGAGAAACAGCAGCAATATAAGAAAGTTCAGTTTCATTACTATCATTAATTTGTGAGCAAGCAACAACAAATCCATTTTTTGGATTAAAAAAACTTCTCACCAATTACAAAGATAATAAGAAAACCGAAAAAAGACAATTATGTACGATTTATTTTTACGATGATAGAAAAAGTGATACAAAATCAAAAATCACCTACAACTATCTCAATCATTTCACAAGGTTTCAAATACTCCTTTGCTACCCTGTTCAGTTCTGCAGCAGTAACACTCTTTACCACTTCAAGATATTCATTAACTGAAGCAAATGATTCTCCAGACAACCAAGCATTTACAAAAACCTCAGATTTGGCAGTCAGCCCCTCACATTCACGGCACATTTCTCCAAGAATATAGTTACGGACATGTTCGACTTCGCTTTCCGGTATTGGTTCATTGCATAACCTCTCAATTTCTTTGTAAATTTCCTTTATGCATGGCTCGACATATTCATTTGCCGTTTCAGAACTTATCATAAAGGCATTCCTTCTACCGTACGCATCCACTTCTGCCGATATATGATAGGTGTATCCGTTCTCTTCACGGATATTTGACATCAGACGACTACCAAAGTAGCCGCCAAGCAGAACCGTGAGAAAACGGAATTTATGAAAATCGGGATTCGATACATCCATTGCCATGAATCCTATCTTGACAGCAGATTGTACGGTCCCTTCAACATGAATATTACACCTGCCTTGTTTTGACAAGCAACAATCAACGAATACATCCTGACTTTTACACTCACCACCCCATTCGCCACAACCGAACACATGTTCTACAGCAGATATTTCCGCATCAGAAACATCTCCTGAAACAAATAGAGCAAGATTTCCGCTGTTATACACCTTCTGATGATAGCTCAACAAATCATCACGTGTGATATTATCATAATCAGCTGTTTCCACAATGTGTCCCAATGGGTGATTTTCACCCCACAAAGCATGTTCGAAATGACGCTGTGCAAGTATATCGACCTTTTTTGAATTAACCTCAAAATGAGCTTTACCGTTTCTTCTTACCACTTCAAGATTATTCTCCGGAAAAAGAGGTTCTTTAACAATAGTCTCAAGCAAAGCCAATAAAGGTTCAAAATGCTTCGACAGACAATAAAGAACTATATGATTGCATTTCTGCGATGAATAGCATTCAATCCATGCACCGTAGTAATCAAGCTTACGCGATATTTCGTCCGAGGAAAGATTTCCTGCCCCTTCGCGCAACATGCGGTTGGTAAATGTTGCCTGTAAAGGCTTGTCTTGGATTGCATAACCGCCCTTAAAAAGCAGTTCAAGCCTTACTATTCCTTTGTTGTATCCTTTGAGTACATACATAGGCACGCTGTTAGGCATTTCAATACTAACAGGCAATGCCATGGCATCAACAATAACCGGATTTATAACAGGAGGTGTTTTCATTGTTTATTCAAAAAAGTCTTCAACAGCTTCTACTTCAACCTCAACACTCTTTTTTGTCTGTTTTGGAACAACTATAGTGTTTTCCTCCTCGCCGGATGAATCGTCGAATTCCATATCAGTTTCACTTTCCTCGACGTCTTCATCAACAATTAGATGAGTGCCACCACATGGGTCAAAATTCTCCGGCAAGTCGAATTTCTCATCCTGCGAATATGGAAGAGTCTCATCAGCATACACCTTATTCATATACAATCCCCAAATTGGCAAAGCCACTGCAGCACCCTGTCCTTCGCTCATACGGTCAAAGTGAATGTCGCGCTCTTCGCCACCAACCCAGCAACCTGTAACAAGAGATGGGGTGAATCCCATAAACCATCCATCCGAATTATTCTGTGTTGTACCGGTTTTTGCACCCATATCAGCCTTAATGTTATACACTCTTCTGACACGTCCGCCTGTACCTTCATTCACAACGGCACGCAACATCTCAATCATCTTATATGAACTCTCCTCGCTGATAACCTCTGTTTTTGTTGCAGAGAATGTTGCTACAACATTTCCGGCATTGTCCTCGATGTGCGATACAAGCAATGGTGATGTACGTATTCCCTTTCCTACGAATGTAGTATATGCACTTACCATTTCTGCAACCGAAGCATCGCAAACACCCAGACAAAGTGACGGTGTAGGAGATATATCCTTGCTCAGCAATCCGAACTGGTGAATCAGTTTCTTTAATGAATAAGGATTGAGCTTACTCATCACGTAAGCCGAAATCCAGTTGTTGGATGTAGCAAGTCCCCAACGCAAAGTAACAGTCTCTCCATAGCGGTTTCTCGAAGAGTTTCTCGGACTCCACAATCTGCCATCTTCTGTTACAAGAGTCTGTTCTACATTCTTGGTCTCATCACATGGCGTAAATCCATTCTCCATGGCAAGAGAATAGAGATACGGTTTTATCGTAGAACCCACCTGACGACGCCCCACGCCTGCCATATCATATTTAAATTGGTAATAATTGGTACCACCGACATACGCCTTTACCTCACCGGTGATAGGATCCATTGACATAGCACCTGTACGCAAGAAATATTTGTAATATTTTATTGAGTCCATAGGTGACATTATTGTATCCTTTGAACCTTTATATGTAAATATCTCCATTTCGTACGGAGTGTTGAAAGCCTCTACAATCTCCTCTTCTGTGCTTCCGTTTTTCTTCATTGTACGATAACGGTCGCTTTGCTTCATGGTCTTTTCAAGAATCTTCTCAACCTCCTCCACTGTCAAATCAGTAGTAAACGGAGCCGTCTTTTGTCCTTTCTTTGACTCGAAGAATCGCGGTTGCAGATATTCTACTACATGCTCCTGAACAGCCTCTTCAAGATATTCCTGCATGCGTGAATCTATTGTAGTATGAATCTTCAAACCATCGGTATATACATTGTAATAATCACCATTGGCTTTCTTGTTCTTGTTACACCATCCATAAAGAGGGTCGTTCTCCCAATTCAATGAATCTTCATAGAATTTTTGCATTTGCCAACCTCGATAATCCTTTCGCAAAGGCTTCTTGGCAGTCATATACAAACGGAGATACTCTCTGAAATATGTAGCAATACCGGCTTTGTGGTCTGCAGGATGATAGTCGATTACAAGGTCAAGAGCCGACAAGGAATCTTTTTCCTCTGCAGTGATATATCCAGCCTTTTCCATCTGCATAAAGACGACATTACGACGTCCTTTAGTTCGTTCAGCACGACGACGCGGATTATACAGTGAGGAGTTTTTGCACATACCTACAAGCATGGCAGCCTCTTCAATATTCAACTCGCTCGGCAACTTTCCGAAATAGACATACGCAGCACTCTTTATACCGACAGCATTGTATCCGAAATCATATTTGTTCAAATAGAGAGTAATTATCTCCTCTTTGGTGTATTGTTTTTCGAGCTGTACTGCAATAACCCACTCTATCGGCTTTTGATACAGACGTTCGAGTTTGCTTCCTGAAACTTCTGAATATAAAAGTTTCGCAAGCTGTTGTGTGATAGTACTACCACCACCGGCATTCTTCTGCATAAGAATACCTCTTTTTACTATAGCACGCAACAACGACCTTACATCAATACCTGAGTGATTATGGAAACGCACATCCTCAGTAGCTATAAGAGCATTGATAAGGTGTGGTGACAAATCCTTGTAATCGACAAAGACACGATTCTCCTTGCTGTATGACCACGTACCCATCTCCTTGCCGTCAGACGAAAGCACCTGAGACGCGAATTTATAATTTGGATTTTCCAATTCCGAAGTATCGGGCAGATAACCAATCCAACCGTTTGCAATAGCAACAAAAAGCGATGCTACACCAAGAAATACAATTCCGATGAACACCCATAAAGCCACAAGAATCTTCTTTACCATATTGCGTTGTGTTTTTTGCAGTAAATCATAAATATTGTCGAGATTACACGTACAGACGAAATGTAAAATCACATTCCGCAAATGCAATCCCGTCCAATATTCTTTAAAGATGCAAAGATAGTATATTTTTTTTGCAATATGTACAGAAATACGATTTACTGCAAAAGAGTTTTCTCAAATCTCTGAAAATGTTTCAAACTTCAATTATTTAGAGCAAAGGTGTTGTTTTAACAATATTATTGGTTTATCTTTACAAGAAATTTTTGAAATAGAGATAAGGTCCGATGAAAAGCAAAAGTTTTGTATCAATCAACGACCTTTCGCGCGAAAAGATTCTTTCGTTGCTTGAGGTCGCAGAGAAGTTCGAAAAAAATCCGAACCACAACATCCTTGATGGAAAAATCGTTGGCTCACTCTTCTTTGAGCCTTCCACACGTACCCGTTTGAGTTTTGAAACTGCGGCAAACCGCTTGGGAGCAAAGGTAATCGGCTTCAGCGATGCAGCTACAAGTTCTGCCACCAAAGGCGAAACATTGAAAGACACCATTATGATGGTATCAAGCTATGCCGATGTTATTGCCATGCGTCACAAACTCGAAGGCGCGGCACGCTACGCAAGCGAAGTCTCTCCTGTGCCCATCATCAATGCAGGAGACGGTGCCAACCAGCATCCTTCGCAGACAATGCTCGACCTCTATTCAATCAAAAAGACCCAAGGTACATTGGAGGGATTGAACATACATCTTGTAGGTGATTTAAAGTACGGCCGTACGGTACACTCCCTATTGCATGCCATGCGCCACTTCAATCCGACATTCCATTTTATTGCTCCCGAAGAATTGCGTATGCCTGAGGAATACAGAATGTTCTGCAAAGAAAACAACATTCCGTTTACAGAAACAACAGAATTCAATGAGGATGTCATTGCCGATGCTGATATCATATATATGACACGCGTACAACGCGAACGTTTCAGCGATATCATGGAATACGAGAAGGTGAAGAACTGCTATCGCCTTACTAAATCCATGTTGGCAAACACAAAGGAGAACCTGCGCATCCTGCACCCGCTGCCACGTGTAAATGAGATTGCTCAGGATGTGGATGAAAGCCCAAAAGCATACTATTTCCAGCAGGCACAGAACGGACTTTATGTAAGAGAAGCCATTATCTGTGATGTACTCGGTATCACCATTTAACAAAGACTACTACAATGAACGACAATAAGAAAGCCATGCAGGTATCAGCACTCTGCAATGGAACGGTCATAGACCACATACCGGCAGACAAACTCTTCGCAGTTGTAAATCTGCTGAATATACCGCAAATGAAGCATAATGTAACCATCGGCAATAATCTTGACAGCAAGAAACTCGGCAAAAAAGGTCTGATAAAGATTTCGGACAGATTCTTTACCGACGATGAGATAAACAAAATATCCATTGTGGCTCCTAATGTGGTGTTGAACACCATACGCGACTATAAAGTTGTGGAGAAGCGCGAGGTTAAAATGCCGGATGAAATACACAACCTCATCAAATGCAACAATCTGAACTGCATCACCAACAATGAGCCTATGGCAACCCATTTCTATGTAGCAAACCGCGACACACATACATTAAAGTGTCGTTATTGCGAAAAAGAGGTGAACATCAACGACGTAAAATTGTTGTAACAGATGAAACTGAACTGGAAACCCGGAACAATGATATATCCATTGCCGGCTGTGCTTATAAGCTGTGGTGACAACCCGGACAACTACAATATGTTCACAGTGTCATGGGTGGGAACCACATGTACCAATCCGGCAATGTGTTACATATCGGTACGTCCCGAGCGACACTCATACCCTATCATCAAAGAGAGCGGAGAGTTTGTAATCAACCTCACAACAGCCGAGATGGCACATGCGACCGACTGGTGCGGTGTACGTTCAGGAAAGGATTATGACAAAGCAAAGGAGACAGGCTTGACCTACGGACCATCAAAAGAGGTTAAAGCACCCATAATAATGGAGTCACCACTAAGCATAGAATGCAGGGTGAAGCAGATTATACCGCTCGGTTCCCACGACATGTTCCTTGCTGAAGTTGTAAACGTGCAGGCAGACGACAAATACCTCAACCCGGAGACAGGCGAATGGAATCTTGCAGATGCCGACCCATTGGTCTATGCACACGGAAAATACTTCCACACCGGTGAATTTATCGGCAAGTTCGGTTGGAGCGTAAAAAAGAAGTAGATGAACAAAAGTAGCTTGATACTGTTTTTTGCACTGATTATTCCTTGTTGCCTTGTTGCCCAGGAGGATAAAAAACAGTTAAGATTCAACTATGGTGCAAAAGTTGGATTTCAAGCTATTGCGTACAATAACCCCGAATTTGATATCAAAGGTTACGAGTTCGACAGCAACACATTGCATAGCAACAAAATCGGTTATACCATTGCCCCGTTTGCAAGGCTTACAATGGACAAGGTATATGTGCAGTCGGAATGTATCTTTGGAATAACAAGACACTCATTCGATTTCAAAGAGATCAACAATAACAACAACACTATTGCAACCAACCACCCTACATACAACCTTAGGACAATATGTCTGCAAGTACCAATTGTTGTCGGTTACAATTTTGTTCAGGAGGAAAAGTATGTAATGAGTCTTTTCACTGGTCCAAAGACGAAATTTGTTTTTACGGCACACAGCCATCAGGAGTTCAATCACTTCGAATACTACGACCTTGAAGAGATTTTAAAGAAGAGATGCTACTATTGGGAGATAGGTCTTGGTGTAAAGATTGGATATGTATTCTTTGATTTCATCTATGATTGGGGAATAACAAAAGCGTCGGAATACATTGTTTCAAATATCGAGAACCAGAAATTCAGGAGCGACAGACGCGATCATATATTCAGTTTCTCCGTAGGAGTTATATTTTAAGATCAATGGACTGCAAATGCAGTCCATTGATCTTAAAATATGTATCAAGCTATCAATACGCAAATAATGGGAATTCTGCCATTGTCTCATTTACCTTGCGGCGTACAGCAGCAATGACCTTTTCATCTTCAGGAGCATTGAGTACAGTCTCAATCATTTCTGCTATGAACGGCATCATATCTTCCTTAACACCGCGTGTTGTGATAGCAGGAGTTCCCAAACGGATACCCGATGTCTGGAATGCGCTGCGTGTGTCAAACGGAACCATATTCTTGTTTGCAGTAATATCAGCCTCCACAAGAGCCTTTTCTGCGACTTTACCTGTAAGATCGGGATATTTGCCACGCAAGTCAACAAGCATTGAGTGATTGTCTGTACCACCCGAAACAATTCCGAAACCACGGTCCATAAGTTCTTTAGCAAGTGTTGCTGCATTAAGCTTCACCTGTGCCTGATACTCTTTAAACTCAGGCTGCAACGCCTCACCGAAAGCTACGGCTTTAGCAGCAATGACATTTTCGAGCGGTCCACCCTGAATACCGGGGAATACTGCTGAATCAAGCAACTGCGACATCATCTTCACCTCACCCTTTGGTGTTGTCTTACCCCATGGATTGGGGAAGTCCTTGCCAAGAATAATGACACCGCCACGAGGGCCACGCAAGGTCTTGTGTGTTGTAGATGTAACTACATGAGCGTATTTTACCGGATTGTCGAGCAACCCTGCTGCGATAAGACCGGCAGGATGCGCCATATCCACCATAAGGATTGCACCAACCTTATCGGCAATCTCACGCATACGCTTGTAATCCCACTCACGAGAATATGCCGAACCGCCACCAATGATAAGTTTCGGTCTTTCACGCAAAGCAACCTCTTCCATCTGGTCGTAATCCACAAGACCTGTCTCGGCACATACATTGTATTCGCATGGAGTATAAAGAATTCCTGATGTGTTTACGGCAGAGCCATGAGAAAGGTGTCCGCCATGAGCAAGATTCAAGCCCATAAACTTGTCACCGGGATTCAATACGGCAAGAAATACTGCAGCGTTCGCCTGAGCTCCCGAGTGTGGCTGAACATTCACCCACTCTGCGTCAAAAAGCTCTTTCAGACGTTCACGGGCAATATCCTCAACGATATCCACCACCTCACAACCGCCATAATAACGTTTACCGGGATAACCTTCGGCATATTTGTTTGTAAGCACAGAACCCATTGCCTGCATTACCTCATTGCTGACAAAGTTTTCCGATGCGATAAGTTCAATACCTTTAAGCTGACGGCGATATTCCGTCTCAATAAGTTGAAAAATATGTCTGTCACGTTTCATAGTCAATAGTTTTTTTTTAGATTTTCCGCGAATATAATAAAATTATATCAATAAAACACTTTAATATACCACTTTATCTATAATACCGCTCAATGTGGCTATTGCAATTCCATAATTAGTAATAGGTACATCCTGTTCCATCGTCTGATTTACCCGTGCCATCACATGACGCTTGGTGAACATGCATGCACCGCAGTGTATTACAAGGTCATATTCCTTGAGATTGTCAGGAAAGTCATTGCCTGAAACAACCGTAATCGACAATTCATTGCCGAATTTCTTGCGCAGCATTCCCGGCAGCTTCACACGTCCTATATCTTCGTTTTGAGGAATATGAGAACAAGCCTCTGCTATAAGCACCTTTGCCTTGGGGGACAAACACTTCAATGCATCAGCCCCTTTACGGAATATCTCAATATCACCCTTCTGGCGTGCCATAAGCACCGAAAAAGATGTAAGGCGTGTATGCTCAGGTTTTAGTTTTTCAACTTGAGCAAACACCTGGGAATCGGTAATTATTAGAGAAGGAGACTCTTTTAAAGAGGCGAGCAGAACTTCAAGTTCCTCGGGAGCACAGCAAAGCGGAATCGCATGTTTGTCGAGAAGATTACGGAGAGTCTGCACTTGAGGTAAAATTAGTCGTCCTTTAGGTGCCTGCGCATCCTGTGGCATCACAAGCACAACGACATCGCCAGACGATACAAGTCCTCGGGTTATATCATCTTCGTCTCTATTTTTTTGAATGACCGCAGCCATAGCCGACAACAACTCCTCCCGTCCTTCATAGGTTACTGCAGAAAAAGCGACCACATCCCTGTCGAGTATTTTTTTCCACTCTTCGGCATTGTTGTTTCTGTCGCAATGTCCGAGTACTGCAACTACCGGAACTGCACTCTTTTCGAGCCGTGCAAGCCACTCTTTTTCAAATTCACAATCAAGCGTATTTCCATGCAGCACCAACAATGCAAGGTCTATGCGAGAGACAATTTTCTTAGTTGCCTCCACACGCATCTTGCCAAGCTCTCCCTCATCATCAAAACCGGCTGTATCACCCAATACAGCTGCTCCGATACCAGGCAATTCCATATTTTTCCAGACGACATCGGTAGTTGTTCCGGCAACATCAGAAACAATAGAGACATCCTGCCCTGCAAGAGCATTGACAAGAGATGATTTTCCGGCATTACGGCGACCGAAAACAGCTATATGAGTACGATTAGAGCGTTGGGTTTGGTGCATATAAAATCTATTACTATGAAAAACACATTAATTGATAGGAATATTTTTACTCCTCCACTTCACAGCCGGTGAACATAAAATCCTTTGCTGCAACATCCTTTGGAAAACAGTAGTATGTAATATCTGCAGTGGAGCAAATTTCCCCGTTATACGAAATGGAAGCCTCTATAAACACGAAATTACGTTTTGTCTCTTTCACTCTGGCGCGTATCTCAATCCTAACGTCATCACCTGCGGGTACAGGCTTTTTGTATTTGATATTCAGGTTGGTTGTCATTCCCGATGTCTGGAATTTCCTTGCTATAATCCACCCGCCAATCTCATCAAGCAATGTTGCCTGTATTCCGCCATGCAACGTATCAAGCCACCCTTGATAATTTGTATGAGGATTCCACAGAGATACAATATCATCGCCATCCTCATAGAACTCCATCTTAAGCCCATAAGGGTTACCCGGCGCACAAGCAAAACAGTTATATCCTTTATCTGTCAAATCCAGCCATGGATTAATTATCTTTTTCATAAGCTGTAGTATTAGAATCTGAAGTCTCTTTCTCCGTTATCGATTTTGCAGATATATTCGCCGGCTTTGTTACGTACCTTTTCGTTGGGCACATCAGAAAGCAGACGTTTTATCATAGCCTCTCCTTTTGAACGTGTTTCAGGCGAAGCATAATCATTCAGATACTCCTTGAGTGTTATCAAAGCATTCGGCAGGCAACAATTCGATATCTGACCGTTCTTAAGAAGTGTCATAAAGCGGTCACCCGTGCGTCCTTCACGATAGCACGCCGTACAGAAACTTGGAATGTGGTCAAGGTCGAGCAACCACCCTACTACCTCATCGAGAGAGCGATGGTCAGCAATGTCAAATTGCGCAGAATTCTCACTTTCCGGGTCCGGCTCCACATATCCGCCCACACTTGTACGCGAACCGCCACTCATTTGCGAAATACCAAGTTCCAACAATTTCTCACGGCTCTTCTCACTTTCGCGTGTTGATATTATCATTCCCGTATAAGGAACGGCAATCCTTATCAAAGCCACTATCTTGAAGAATATATCATCGGGAACAGCATTTTCAAAATCATCAGTATCCACATCATCAGCCTTACACAGGCGCGGAACACTTATTGTATGCGGACCGACACTGTATGTTGCTTCAAGATGCTCCGCATGCATAAGCAATCCCACAAAATCATAGCGGTATGTTTCAAGACCGTAAAGCACCCCGATACCAACATCGTCGATACCACCTTGCATAGCTCTGTCCATAGCTTCGGTATGCCATGCATAATCACTTTTTGGACCGGTAGGGTGCAAAGCCTCGTTTGCACTCTTGTTGTATGTCTCCTGAAACAAGATATAAGTACCTATGCCGGCATCGCGCAAACGACGGTAATTCTCAACAGTAGTCGCAGCAATATTCACATTCACACGACGTATTGCACCATTCTTGTGCTTTATACTGTAAATAGTCTTGATACTTTCAAGAATATACTCGATAGGATTCTTCAAGGGATGCTCACCGGCTTCGAGAGCCAATCTCTTGTGTCCCATATCTTGCAATGCCATAACCTCCGCACGAATCTCCTCCTGTGTCAATTTCTTGCGACGTATTGCCTTGTTCTTTGCATGATACGGACAATATACACATCCGTTCACACAATAGTTTGAGAGATAAAGCGGAGCGAACATCACAATTCTGTTGCCATAGAAACGATGCTTGATTTCATTGGCAAGAGCATATATTTTTTCAGTAACATCAGGATAATCGCATTCGAGCAGAAGCGCAGCCTCGCGGTGCGATATACCTTTGAAAGCACGCGCCTTTTCCAAGATAGAATCAATCAGTTCGCGATTGCTGCAATTCTCACGCGCATAGCGTAATGTATCCTGTATTTCACTGTCGCAGATAAATTCTCCTGCTATTTTTGATTTTGGATTGTACATACCTAATATATTTTATAATCACCACGACCATAGTCAACAAAGCGGTCAATTGCATTAAGCTTTTTCTCAAGCAATTCAAGCTGTTGTGCCGACTCGCTGTCGCGGAACTTTTTGTTATCGTAAATTGTATAGTTCTTTGCATACCCACGCGGTGTCACATTTGGCATAACCACATTTGCACCGGCAAGAACACCTTGTTCCGTTCCATTCTCACAAAGCGTTGCAAGAGCAGTTGTAGCCGGAATAAGAGCCTTGGGAAAACGCAGACGCAATAAAGATATAAGCCAAAGTACCGTTTCCACACTACCCGCTTTTTCGTTGGCAAAAGGTGTTCCGCTTGCAGGTATGAACGGACCAATACCAATCATTGCAGGCTTCAGAGAATCGAGAAAAGCCAAATCCTCAACAAGTTCATCTGCACTCTGCCCCGGAGAGCCCACCATCATTCCGCTACCTACCTGATAGCCTAGCGCCTTGAGGTTCGCAAGACATTGCAAACGGTTTTCAAGGCTCATATTTGCGGGATGCAGACGCGAGTAATGCCCTGCCTCGGCCGTCTCGTGACGCAGGAGATAGCGGTC
>JAGBSZ010000185.1 GCA_017631585.1 Bacteroidaceae bacterium | reverse complement strand
GTGTAGATGCAAGTTTTACTGTGTGCAGGTTCTTCTCAGCTGATGTTCCACCAATAACGAATGCAATGTGATAAGGTGGGCAAGCCGCTGTACCAAGGCTCTTCATCTTTTCTACAAGGAATGGAACAAGGGTTGCCGGGTTAAGAAGTGCCTTTGTCTCCTGGTAAAGGTATGTTTTGTTTGCAGAACCGCCGCCTTTGGTTACCATAAGGAACTTATATTCCATGCCCTCTGTAGCCTCAATGTCTATCTGTGCAGGAAGGTTGCATTTTGTGTTAACCTCGTCGTACATGTTAAGAGGCGCATTCTGGCTGTAGCGCAGGTTCTCCTGTGTGTATGTGTCGAATACACCGCGTGACAAAGCCTCCTCGTCGCAGAAACCGGTCCACACCTGCTGACCTTTCTCGCCGTGGATTATTGCAGTACCTGTATCCTGGCACAATGGGAGCTGACCTTTGCAAGCTACTTCGGCATTGCGCAAGAATGTAAGTGCAACGTATTTGTCGTTATCGCTTGCCTCGGGGTCGTTGAGTATCTTTGCAACCTGCTCGTTGTGGGCACGGCGCAACATGAATGATACATCACGGAATGCTGTACGCGACAAGAGTGTCAGTGCTTCAGGTGTAACCTTGAGGATTGGTTTTCCCTCAAATTCGCTTACCGAAACACCCTCTTTTGTCAAGAGATAGTATTCGGTGGTGTCTTTGCCATGCTGGAACATGTGGGCAAACTTGAATTCTGGAATAGCTGCCATAATTTTTATATGTTTATATGTTAATGTTGTTCTGGTTTAAAGTTTAGAGTTTAAAGTTTAGAGTTTAGAGTTTAGAGTTTGACTTCGTTTGATATCGACTTTCTATTGTTTGCACGATATTTGAAATTTTTATTCATTCACATCCTCTTCGTAGGTCTGATACAGGAAATCATTATACGGATACTTCTGCACATGCAGTTCACAAACCTTCTTGTATATTATTTCCTTCAGATTCTCAATATTCTGTTTCTCTCGTGCTGAAATGAACAGGCAGTTGTCCGACAACTTGTTCATCCATGTCTCTTTCAGCTCATCGAGAGTAATATTTTCCTTTGTCTTTGGAGTAAGGTCGTCCTCCTCCTTCTGCACGTATGTGAATGCATCAATCTTGTTGAATATTACCATCAATGGCTTGTCACCGCATTTTAGGTCGGCAAGGGTTTTTTCCACAACCTCTATCTGCTCCTCAAATTCGGGGTGCGAAACATCCACCACATGTAGCAGCAGGTCGGCTTCGCGCACCTCGTCGAGTGTCGATTTGAACGATTCTACAAGGTCTGTGGGCAATTTGCGTATGAATCCTACGGTGTCTGAAAGCAGGAACGGCAAGTTCTCGATAATAACCTTGCGTACGGTGGTGTCGAGTGTGGCAAAGAGCTTGTTTTCGGCAAACACCTCGCTTTTTGCAAGCAGGTTCATCAGTGTGGATTTACCTACGTTGGTGTAACCTACCAGTGCTACACGTATGAGTCTGCCACGGTTCTTGCGCTGTATGCTCTTCTGACGGTCAATCTGTGCAAGCTGTTCTTTGAGCAGCGACATGCGTCCAAGGATTATACGACGGTCCATCTCAAGCTGTGTCTCACCAGGACCACGCAATCCCACGCTACCGCCTTTTCCGCTACCGGAGCCACCTCCCTGACGTTCAAGGTGAGTCCACAGGCGTTGCAGACGTGGAAGCATGTATTTGTATTGTGCAAGCTCCACCTGCACTTTTGCGTGTGCTGTCTGCGCACGCATCGCAAAAATATCAAGAATGAGCGATGTGCGGTCGAGAATCTTTATCTTGATTTCCTTTTCAATATTGCGTATCTGCTTTGCCGAAAGTTCATCGTCGAAAATAACCATACCAATTTCGTCATCGGTATCTTTGAGCATTTCAACATATTCGGCAATTTCAGCGAGTTTACCTGTTCCAACGTATGTCACAGGGTGTGGGTGGTCGATGCGTTGTGTGAAACGCTTTACCACCTCTGCACCGGCTGTCTGCGCAAGAAATTCAAGTTCGTCGAGATATTCGTTTGTCTTGCGCTCGTTCTGTGTAGAGGTAATCAAGCCCACCAGAATGGCTGTCTCCTTTTTTGTTGTCGATATAACAAATTCTTTCATCAAATTATATTTTACGCGAAGATAATGATAAACGAGCGAAAAAATTAAAGCTGGCTTTGATTTTTTTCACAGCGAGTGCAGAAAATCTTAGAGCTTTAGTTCAAAGATAGCAATAAACATATTTACATAATCATTGCTCTGTAGCATCCGCCGGCAACGGCTTTTATATATCCTTTCATCTCCATTTCAAAAAGCAATGGCAACAGTTTGTTTATAGGAGTGTTCAGTTGCACCACCATCTGGTTTACCTGTAGTCCGTCGCTGTTCTCGCGCAAGGCAGTCATTACTGCCGTTTCTTCAGGCGACATGTCGGGGAACAGTTCTGTCTGCAAATCTTCAGCACTCTTTTTCTTGGTTGCCATTTCCCAGTTCATTGCCTCTACAAAATCGTATGCACTTGTTATGAGTGCGGCTCTGTTACGGCTTACAAGCTCATTGCATCCTTGTGAGTATTGGTCGTTTATTCTGCCGGGGAAAGCGAAGCAGTCGCGGTCGTAACCTGTGGCAAGGGATGCTGTGATGAGCGAACCTCCTTTTGATGCCGACTCTATGACAACTGTTGCATCAGCCATGCCGGCAACAATTCTGTTGCGCTGTACAAAGTTTTGTGGAAACGGGTTTGTTCCGCTCATGAACTCTGTGAGCAATCCGCCATTCTCTATCATGCTTTTTGCTGTGGAGCGGTGTGCTGTGGGGTATATGCGGTCAAGACCATGTGCCAACACTCCAACTGTTGGTAAGCCGGCTTTAAGCGCGGCGCGGTGAGCGCATACGTCTATTCCGTATGCAAGTCCGCTGACAATGAGTGTACCGGGAACAAATTTTGCAAGGTCTGCAACAAAATTTTCGCACACGCTCTTGCCGTATTCGCTTGCGTGGCGCGTTCCCACAATGGAAACAATATGTTTGGCATTAAGGTCGGCATTTCCCATACCATGAAGAACCAATGGGGCATCGTTGCATTCTGCCAGGCGGTATGGGTAATCCTTGTCGCCTTTGCATATGAGTCTGATGTTGTTCTTTTCTATGAACTCAATCTCTTTTTCGGCATTTACGATGAGTGACTCATCATTCAGCAGCTCGCAAAGGCGAGGACCGGCTTCCGGAACAATGTCTTTGATGTTGCCGGCATTCTCAATAAGTTCTTTGGCACTTCCAACCTCTTCTATAAGGCTGTGTATAACGGCAAGTTGCGTTGCCTGCACTTTTGAGAGTGCAAGCAACGCAACTTGTTCGCTTATAATCTTTTTATTCACAATTTACTTTATGATAGACTGGAATGTCTGGTCCTGAGCATATTTTCTGAACTCAAGGTCGTTGGCTGCTTTCTGTGCCAATGCCGGGTTGAGTCTTATGGCATCTTTCAAACCGTCATACACGAATGCAATATTTGCTGTTCTTGCACCGACAATTGCCTTTATGTAGTGTGTTGTGGCATCGGGATTTTTTATGTTTTCTATTGTGTGACGTGCTTTGCTGTAGTCCTTGTTGAGCAATTGTGCAAGAGCGGCGCTGTTTGTGCATATGTCACCAAACAATGCTACTGCACGTCCGTAAAGTCCTTGTGATATATATAAGTTACCAAGTGCTTCGTCGCCGGCTTTGGTATTTGCTCCGGCTGTTATGTTTGATTCGGCATCGGCAATGTTACCATTCATTAAATCAAGGTAACCAAGGTTGATTTTGACTTCGGGTGCGGTCGCTTTTGCATTGATTGCTTTTGCAAAGTAACTTGCGGCAGTACTATAATCTTTTCTATTGTATGCCATCACTCCAAGGTTGTTGTATGCACGGTAATCGCTTGGGTATATTTTAATTGCTGTGTTGAAAATCTCTTCAATCTTTTTTGTATCCTCGGTAAGGATTGAAGAGTAAAGAATTTCCTCAATCGAAAGTTCTTTCGGATCGGATTCGTATTGCTCCTTTATCTGTGTGTCGGAACGACCTATAAGCTGGTAGTTGAGGGTGAGTCTTGCACGACGTAATTTGGGAAGAATCTCATCGGTAAGCTCTTTATAAACCGATGATATGTTCTTTATCTGCATTTCGCGCTCCTCGGGGTCGCTGTACATTGACAGTACGCGCAAAATAAGTTC
>JAGBSZ010000184.1 GCA_017631585.1 Bacteroidaceae bacterium | reverse complement strand
GCAGCGCTATTCGACCACTCCCGGCAAGAACTGGAGCTACAATGTGAACCTCAGCTATACCGAACCTTTGCTCAAGAACCTGTTCCTGCAACTCAGTTACGGCTATAACCAGAGCTACAAGAACAGCGACCGTGCGACATACAGTTTCGACGACCTTGCTGATTATATACTTGAGGTAAGCCCGGACTTTACACGTCCTGAATTGCCTGCCGACTTGGCTCCTTACCTTGACAATGACTTGAGCCGTTTCTCAACCTACCGCACACAGCGTCACGAGGTGGGTGCCACATTCAGATATGTGACAGAGAAGATTAATCTGAATGCCGGTGTCACTTGGTTGCCACAGCAGACCGAGCTCGACTACAAATATCAGGGTATTGACACGCTCTTTACCCACAGGGTGCTCGACTATGTGTCGCCGAACATCCGTTTCCGCTACAGGTGGTCAAAGCAGACAACATTGAATGTGCGCTACCGCGGTTCTACATCGCAGCCTTCAATGACCGACCTTATTGACATTACCGATGACTCTAACCCATTGAACATCACAAAGGGTAATCCCGGCCTGAAGCCTTCGTTCTCTAACAATGTGAATGCGAACTTCAACACATACAATACCGAGGCACAGCGTGGTATCAATGTGTTTGCCGGCTATTCAAACACTATCAATGCCATTACACGCAAGGCTACTTATAACGAGGAAACCGGTGCCACAACAACACAACCCGAGAATATCAACGGTAACTGGAACGTGAACGGTGGATTCGTGTTCAACTCGGCAATACCTGCCAATACCAAGTTTACCTACAGCACATTCACCGATGGAGGTTACTCCGAGAGGGTATCATTCATCAGCATGCAGGGTGTACAGGGTAGTGTCAAGAGTCTTGCAAAGACTGTGAACGTAAGCGAGCGCCTGACAGCGAACTACCGTGCCGATAACTTCGATATATCGCTCAACGGTTTTGTGCGTTACTCGCACTCAAAGTCAACTGCACAGCCCGAGGACAAGATGAATGTGTTCAACTTTTCATACGGTCCGAGTGTGAACTATACATTGCCTTGGTATAACATAAAGATTTCCACAAACCTGTCAATGAGCAGCCGTCGTGGTTACAGCGACCCCAATGCGAACACCGATGAACTCCTTTGGAACGCGCAACTGTCGGCAAGCTTCTTGCCGAAGAATGCATTGACTGTCTCTTTGCAGCTGTTTGATATACTGCAGCAGCAGAGCAATATCAGCCGTGTTGTCGAGGCGCTTTACCGCATGGATTCGGAGAGCAATGCAATCTACAGCTATGGTATGTTGAACCTATCATATAAGTTCAACAACACAGGTGGCAGTGACAGCAAAAAGGGCAAGGGCGCACGCGAATATGGAATGCCACCTGCAGGCTTTATGCCGCCGGCAGGACCTCCTCCGGGAATGGGTGGACGAATGTTCTGATTAACAACAAAAGAGATAAAAACCGACGGTTTTTATCTCTTTTGTTGTTAATTATGGTTATATTCGCGGAAACGATGAATTTTAAGGGATAATGGGCTTCAGTTTCGGTGTCATTCTCGGTTGGATATACAGCTTTGTTGCTGTTATTCTTATAATAAATGTAATACTAAAGAACCGCGACAGTGTAAAGACATTGGCGTGGGTGATGGTGTTGCTGTTTTTGCCTGTTCTCGGCATGTTGCTATATTTCTTCTTCGGACGCGACAAACGCAAGGAAAAGATGATTGGCAGGCGCTTAATGTCGCAGATTAATCAACGAAACCTGTCGGCTAACGTAAGACGTTATATCCCCGATTTGCCATTGGAATACTCTGCGTTGCACTCTTTCCTGCGTAATACGGCATCGGCATACGCCCTGCCTGCCGAGAGTATCGATGTCATTGCCGATACAAAAATATTTGCAGCCCGGCTTATGGAAGAACTCGAAAAGGCAGAAAAGCATATACACATGCTCTTTTATATATTCGAGGATGATGAATTCGGCAATTCAATACGCGATATACTCATGCGAAAGGCACGTCAGGGTGTAGAGGTCAGGTTTATATATGACAGTGTAGGCAGCTGGAGTGTAAAAAGGGAGTTTTACGACGATATGCGTTCCGCAGGTGTCTATGTGGAATCTTTTCTAAAGGTGCATTTTCCGCTTTTCTCAAAGAAAGTGAATTATCGCAACCATCGCAAACTGGTTATAATAGATGGAGTCACAGGATTTATCGGTGGCTGTAACATTGCCGACAGATATGTCACCGGCGGAAAATGGGGATATTGGCGCGATACGGTGTTGCTTGTGCGCGGTATGGCTGTGCAGGGTCTGCAGTTTGCTTTCCTTGTCGATTGGTATTTTGCAAACCACTCATTGGTGAGCGGTAAAAAGTATTTTCCACAGCAGGAAAAGGGCAATGCCGGTTGGATGCAGGTGGTTACGTCCAATCCCGGTGGTGAGGTGCGCACGTTGATGGGCGGTTTTGTAAAGATGCTTTCATCGGTGAGAAGTTACGTCTATCTGCAGACGCCATATTTTATGCCTAACGGTTCATTTATGCTTGCTCTCAAGAGTGCCGCATTGTCAGGTGTCGATGTCAGGCTTATGATTCCCGAAGTGTGCGACAACAGAATTGTCGGTTATGCCTCAAGGTCATACCTTGGCGACCTTTTGAAGGTGGGTGTAAAGGTTTATCTTTACAGGAAAGGATTTATACACAGCAAGGCTATTGTATGTGATGATTATCTCTCTTCAGTGGGCTCTGTGAATCTCGATTATCGCAGTTTCTATTATAATTTCGAGGTTAGTGCCTTCGTTTATGACAAGGCTGTTGCGCAAACCTTGAAGAATTGCTTTGTCGAGGATTTGAAACATTGCAGGCAGTTGACACTTAATGAATATCGCAAGCGTTCGCTGGGTGAACGCTTTATTGAGTCTTCGGCACGTCTGCTCTCTCCGCTGATGTAGTATTAATGTTAGTAACAATATAGCAGTTGACCCAACGTTTAAATGTCATGCTGAGCGAAGTCGAAGCATCTATTTTAACGCGGCTTGAGATCCAATGCCTTCAGCGATGTTGCTAATGCTCATTGTGAAATTAAAACAAGTTTTATTTCACTCACTTAATCGCAACATTCACATCCGTTCAGGATGACAAGTTCGCGAAGAAAAATGAGTTGCGGGTCAACATCTATATTATTGCCTTGATGTTTATGATAATGCCGAAATTTATTCAAAGAAGCTGAAGTTTACGCTTCCGTAAGCGATGTGTCTTACAAAGCGCGGATGTTGTGAAAAATCATAATCCTTGCCATGCTCAAAGATGAACAAACCACCCTCTTTGAGCATGTTTCCGTTTAGAATCATATCGGGAATTTCCTTAAGCTCTTTCAGTGCGTATGGAGGGTCGGCAAAGATAAGGTCGTAGCTTGCACTGCATCTGCGTATAAAGCGGAACACGTCGTCGCGGACAATTCTCCAGTTGGTATCGCCAAGTGCCGCCTGTGACTTCTTCAGAAAGCTGAAGTGGAGAGAATCCATTTCAATTGATGTCACCTCACTGCAACCTCTCGACAGCAGTTCAAGGCTTATGCTTCCTGTTCCCGAGAATAGGTCGAGTGCTTTTGTCTCCTCGAAATCTACTGTGTTGTTAAGAATGTTGAAGAGATTTTCTTTTGCAAAGTCTGTCGTAGGACGTGCCTTGAAGCTACGGGGTATGTCAAAATGACGTCCTTTATATTTTCCGCTGATTATTCGCATAGTATGAGTGCTTGCAGGTCAAATGGAATACCTTCGATTCTGTTCAGGATATTTGAGGGGAACAGTCCGTTGGGGTTTATACGTTTTATGTTCTTTATGAATTTTCCGGCTATCGGAGAAAGCTCTTCGATGCTGTTGTCTCCACATAGATACAGATGGTCATCGGTCTGGGACATACCTTGCTCTTTCCAGATGCTCAGCAGATAGAACAGGATGTTTTCTTTCTCTTCTTTCCTGAATATGTTAGACATGCTTGCTTTGCCGTTTTTCATAGTG
>JAGBSZ010000183.1 GCA_017631585.1 Bacteroidaceae bacterium | reverse complement strand
GGAACGGCAGACACAAGCGACAAACGACGTTCGACCGAGTGCTCACATAATGTGGCACGAGCAAAGAACGGGAGTGACTTGCTCAACCCGTGTGCCGGGAGTTTTTGCAACTTTTTGCGGTCAAAAAGTTGAGAGAGAAAGACTACAAAATAAATATAAGACAAAAGCAATAAGGTTAAAAACTACATAACAATACAAGGGCAGATGTTGAGATGTTTCGACATTGACTTTAGCTCCTTCGGGCGTCGACCGTTGGTTCGCTCAGCATGACACGCTACGCGGTTACAAGGGCTGGCAACCCTTGCCACTACAATATAAAACACTCATATTCTATTACACCAAGGTAAGAAATCCTTCTTTTCTTCTCGTTTTTGTGCTTGCTTTTTGCTATCTTCGCGGAATAATAGCAAAACATTGTAACGGTGAAGCTGGACAGTATCTCGATATTGAATTATAGAAACCTATCTGACGTCAACATAGCGTTGTCGCCAAAGGTAAACTGTTTCATAGGCAGTAACGGAATGGGTAAAACCAATCTGCTCGATGCTGTCTATTATCTGTCGTTCTGCAAGAGTGCTTTGTCGCCGTCGGACAATGGTAATATAATGCACGATGCGGCGTTCTTTATGTTGCAGGGTGCTTATACAAGTGACAGCGGCATTGACAATGAGGTGTCGTGTGGCATCAAGCGTGGGGATAAGAAACTTTTCCGCAGGAACGGCAAGGCTTACGAGCGTCTGTCGGACCACATTGGTTTTATTCCTCTTGTTATGGTGTCGCCTGCCGATAATGAACTCATTGCCGGTGGCAGTGAGGAGCGTCGCCGTTTTATGGATGTCGTAATCTCGCAGTACGACAAGGAGTATCTGGGTGCGCTTATACGTTACAACAAGGCTCTGCAGCAACGTAATGTGCTGTTGCGCGGGGAGCGTGAGCCTGATGCCGATATGGTGTCGCTCATGGAGGAGATGATGGTTACTGAGGCTCTGTTTATCCATGAACGCCGTCGTCAATTTACCGATGAACTTGTGCCTATATTCACTTCGTTCCACAATGCCATTGTTGGTGGTGACGAGGATGTGTCGTTGCGCTATCGTTCGCATCTCGATGAGAACGACCTTGCGGCTCTGCTTGCCGCATCGCGTGGCGATGACCGTCGCTTGGGATATACCTCAAAGGGTGTTCATCGCGATGAGCTTGTTATGCAGCTGAATGGTTTCCCCATAAGAAAAGAGGGCTCGCAGGGGCAGAACAAGAGCTATCTTGTGTCGTTGAAGCTGGCGCAGTTCGATTTCCTGCGTCGCAAGGGTGGTGAAACGCCAATCTTGCTGCTCGATGATATTTTCGACAAGCTCGACGGTCACAGGGTGGAGCAGATTGTTTCTCTTGTGTCGGGTGACGGATTCGGTCAGATTTTCATTACCGATGTGAACCGTGAACATATCGATGGCATTCTCGAGAGAATAAATGGCGAGTACAGGCTTTTTGAGGTGAAAAAGGGCGAGGCAGTGCTTGTGAAGAGTAAAGAGGAGTGAATTAAGAAGTAAAAAATAACTATCAATAAATGAGAAGAGGCAGCACCAAATCAATTGCCGAACTTGTTCGCGAAATGTGTCGCGAGGAGGGGCTTGAGACTCCGTTGAATGAGCATCGTCTCATCAACGCATGGTCGCAGGTACTCGGCTCTGCGGTGCAGGCATATACAAAGAGCCTGCAGATACATAATCAGGTGCTGTTTGTCACTCTCACTTCATCGGTGTTGCGTCAGGAACTGCTTATGAACCGAAAGGCTCTTGTGCGCAAGCTGAACGACCACGTCAAGGCGCAGGTAATAACGGACATTGTTTTCCGCTGACATGGATGAACTTAATATCTCTTTTGTGGTTTTAATATTAATTTCTTTCATGTTTCTTTAATTTCAAATGTATTATGCAAAATTCAAATACTAAATTCAGACTCATTGTATTGAGCTTTCTGCAGTTTGCAATCTGGGGTGCATACCTTACATCTATGGGACGTTATCTCGGCAGTTATGGTCTTGGAGCCAATATCGGTTGGTTCTACTCTGTTCAGGGTATAGTCTCTATCTTTATGCCTGCAATTATGGGTATCGTTGCCGACCGTTGGGTGCCTGCGCACCGTCTGTTGGCGTTCTGCCATGCTGTTGCGGCTCTTTTCATGGGTATAACAGGTTATATAGGTATGTCAAAGGGTGAGAGCGTGGTGTTCGGCGACCTTTTCTGGACATACACTGTTTCTGTTGCTTTCTATATGCCTACATTGGCTCTGTCGAACTCTGTGTCATATACAGCCTTGACAAAGGCAGGGCTTGACACTGTAAAGGCTTTCCCACCCATACGTGTGTTCGGTACAGTGGGTTTCATCGTTTCGATGCTGCTTGTCGATTACACCGGCTTCCAGAACAACTACAATCAGTTCTTTGCGTCGGCTGTGTGGGGTGCGTTGCTTGCAATATATTCATTGACTCTGCCATATTGCCCTGTAAACAAGGGTGGCGAGAAAAAGTCGTTGGTATCGGCTCTCGGATTTGATGCATTCAAGCTCTTTGGACAAAAGAGAATGGCGATATTCTTTATATTCTCTATGTTGCTCGGTGCGGCGTTGCAGATTTCAAACGGATATGCCAATCCTTTTATCAACGGCTTCGGTGACTTCCCCGAGTATGCCGGAACATTTGCCGTGGAGCACACCAATATGCTTATCTCTTTGTCGCAGATGTCCGAGACGTTGTGTATCCTGCTCATTCCTTTCTTCCTGAGTAAGTTCGGTATAAAAAGAGTTATGCTCATTGCAATGCTTGCATGGGTGTTCCGTTTCGGCTTCTTTGCTGTCGGTGACCCCGGTGTGCCGGGAGTATTCTTCTTTGTACTCTCAATGGTGGTGTATGGTGTGGCATTCGACTTCTTTAATATATCCGGCTCGCTGTTCGTTGACAACGAGGTGCCCGAGAGCATGCGTTCAAGCGCACAGGGACTGTTCATGCTTATGACAAACGGTCTTGGTGCTTCTATCGGTGTAATTGCCGCTCAGGAGGTTGTGAACTATTTTACACAGAATCAGACATTCTTTGGCGGATGGTCTACAGCGTGGTATGTCTTTGCAGGCTACGCGCTTGTGATTGCTGTGCTGTTTGCTGTAGTGTTTAAGGAAAAGAAGGCTTGATTATGGTTGAACTTGTTGTTACTGATATAATGTCGAAGGTCTCGGACCATCGCGCTCATGTGCTTGTGTTGCAGGAGAAAGAGGGCTTGCGTAAAATCATCGTGGCATTGGGAATGCTCGAGGCGCAGGCAATCGCTTTTGCTCTGCGCAAAGTGGATGTGGGTCGTCCGTTGACGCACGACCTTTTCGGCTCGTTGGCAAAGGCTTTTGATATTGAGTTGCAACATGTTTTCATCGACCGCATAGACGACGGCACGTTCTATTCGGTGTTGTATTACAAGCGTGGAGAGGATTTTGTGGGTGTCGATTCCCGTACAAGCGATGCCATTGCAATAGCTCTTAGAGCTGAGGTGCCGATATATATCCGCGAGGAGCTGCTTAACCGTATGTGCATACGCGATGAGAGGAATGGTGCAATATCAATCCCCATAACAGCAGCCGACGAGAATACACTGCGTGCGGCAATGGAGAATGCCGTAAAAGAGGAAAATTATGAGCTTGCGATGAAACTGAAAGAGGAACTGGATTCGCGTCATCACAATGGCTCTGCAGAATAACAAAAACAGAAAATAAAACATACAAGATGGCTCTATTTTATGTACCTGATATCGCTGAGCGTTGGGAACTTTCCGAGGAGGAGGCTGCACATGCTCTGCGTGTGTTGCGTCTTGGCATCGGCGCGGAACTGGATATTACCGACGGCAAAGGAAATCTTTACAAGGCGGTGATTAGCTCCATTGCCGGCAAGCACTGCTATGTCGAGGCAAAGGAGATTTTGCCTATGCCAAAGGGGTGGAACGGAGATATTCATATAGCTGTTGCGCCTACAAAGAATATGGACCGAATGGAGTGGCTTGCCGAAAAGGCTACCGAGATTGGTCTTGATACGCTTACTTTTCTTAACTGTCGTTTCTCGGAACGCAAGGTGGTTAAGAACGACCGCGTGGAGCGCATCGTTGTGTCGGCAATGAAGCAGTCGCTGAAATACAGCAAGCCTGTGGTGGGTGAAATGACCGATTTCAAGAAATTCGTATCACAGGAGCGTCCTGGTGAGAAATATATCGCACACTGCCACGAGGATGAAAAGAATCTGTTGAAGGAGATTCATCCTGCCGGATGTGACGCAACAATCCTTATTGGTCCCGAGGGCGATTTCAGCCCAGAGGAGGTGAAGATGGCTATCGAGGCAGGATACAAGCCTGTGAGCCTTGGCAATTCGCGTCTGCGCACAGAGACAGCGGCTCTTGCGGCGTGTCATATACTAATGCTCAAGAACGAAAAGTGATGTACCGCTATTTTATCTATTTCTCATACGACGGTGCGGCGTATCATGGTTGGCAGATACAGCCTAATGCAATTACCGTGCAGCAGGTGATGGAAGAGGCTCTTGCAAAGCTCATGCGTGTGCCTGTGCCTCTAGTGGGTGCGGGGCGTACCGATGCCGGTGTAAATGCTTCGTGCATGGTGGCTCACGCCGATTTCCCAAATGAAATAGATGTACAGCAACTTATATACAAACTGAACAAGATTCTTCCTCCTGATATTGCAGTGAGCAACATCCGCCGTGTAAAGGATGATGCTCATGCCCGTTTCGATGCGGTGTCAAGGCGGTACAACTACAGAGTGATTACGGCAAAGAACCCTTTTGCGCGACGGTACGCATGCCGTGTGATGCCCGGTGTCGATTTTGACCTGATGAACCGTGCGGCTGAGATTCTGTATGAATATACCGATTTTACAAGTTTCAGCAAACTGCACACCGACGTAAAGACCAATAATTGCAAGGTTACTTTCGCGCAATGGAGGCAGACGGGCGAGAATGAGTGGCTGTTTGAGATTGAAGCCGACCGTTTCCTGCGTAATATGGTGCGTGCCATAGTGGGTACGCTGTTGCTTGTGGGGCGCGGAAAGATGACTCTTGACGGTTTCCGTGCCGTTATAGAGAACAAGGCGCGTGGCGAGGCAGGGGATTCGGCTATGGGCGAGGCTCTCTTCCTTGTGGGTGTTGAATATCCTGAATCGCTGTTCCTATGATGTGGGCTGCGCTTGCCTTTATGTCGGCGGCTTTGTTGGGCTGTTACGACTTCTTCAAGAAGGTTTCACTAAAGGACAACTCTGTGATAGCGGTGCTTTTCCTCAATACACTGTTCTCAGCACTGCTGTTTTCTCCTTTTATAATATTGTCCCGTTGCGGAGTTATTACAAGCGGAGCATTCTTTGTTCCACAGGCAGGATTGCATACTCATCTGTTGCTTGTGCTAAAGGCTGTTATTGTGCTCTCGTCGTGGCTATGCGGTTATATCGGCATAAAGCATCTGCCCATAACAATAGTGTCGCCGATACAGTCAACGCGCCCCGTGCTTGTCTTGCTCGGTGCATTGCTTCTGTTCGGTGAAACGCTGAACGGCTATCAGTGGACGGGTGTAATAATTGCTGTAATCTCTGTGTTTCTTCTGAGCCGCAGCGGAAAGCGCGAGGGTATAGACTTCACTTCCAACCGTTGGGTATTTTTTGTGGCACTGGCTGCTCTGTTCGGGGCTGTGAGCGCGCTGTATGACAAATATCTTATGCGCTCGCTGGAGCCTGTTCTCGTTCAGTCGTGGTTCAATATATACCAATGTATTCTCATGGGTTGTCTTGGGCTGTTGCTGAATATATTCTCGCAGGCGCAAAGAGGCAAAAAGTTCCACTGGAACTGGGCTATACCAATGATTTCGCTATTCCTTGGTTTTGCCGACTTCTGCTACTTCTCGTCGCTTGCGCAGGAGGGTGCGCTTATAGCTGTTGTCTCTATGATAAGACGCGGAAGTGTGGTGGTGTCGTTTGCCTTCGGTGCGTTGTTGCTGCACGAGAAAAACCTCAAACGGAAAGCTTTTGACATTGTTCTTATTCTAATAGGATTATTCTTCTTATATTTGGGCTCGAAATGAAAAAGATATTGTTGACATTGTTGCTGTTGTGCGGATTGCAGATTGCTGTTCCGGCGCAGGATATGCGTACTCTTTTCATGAGTGCGCCCGATGCTGTGTTACCTTTGCTGCCTGCCAGTCTGCGTGCCGATTGTGTCGATTTTGCCGAGGCAGGAATGTCCTACCCTGTGACAAATGCTCTTGGTGGAAAATCGACGCTCAAGGTGCTGGAGGATGATTATCTGTTTTTGCAAAGTTCAGGAATTTCTACGGTTGCAATGAAAGTGTTGCCGTATGGCGACAGCTTTGTCGTATGTGTGGTGAATACCGTGTCGGCTGAGGCTTCGGACAGCCGTATCGCTTTCTATGACAGCGGTTGGAAAAAGTTGGATGCCGGTCGCCTTTTTACAGCTCCGTCAATAAAGGATTTCTTCAACTCCCCGGATGAAAAACTCCTTGATATATGTGATATATATCTTGTGTCGCTCGACCTGAGCGCAACAGAGAATACTCTTGTCGCTGAATATACAATGCCTGATTATATGAACAGTGATGATGCCGCAAAAGTGCGTGCGCTGTTGCGCAGGATTGTCTATCGCTGGAACGGCTCCGCTTTTGTCAGGGAGTGACACTTACCGAATCGGTGTAGAACTCTTTTATATCACCTTTATTGTGCTTATTGAACAGTTCTCTTGTGTCGTCAAGGAATTGTTGCAACTTCTTTTGTGCGTTGCTGTTTGCGGGGCATAGGGTTGTCGATGCCGGCAGAATGGTGAAATCCCTGCTCCCGTCGTTTCTTTTGGGTGCAATCCATGTTAAAAGATATTCAAGCGATGATACACGGGTGTAGTTCAATATTTTCTTCAGCTGCATCCTTATCATCATTCCTCCGTCTGTGCCACGCATGGACATGTTCGATACAAGGTTTCCTGTTGAATATACCACTGTGTGCCTGTCGGGGGTATCCGGGTTTTTCCTTATCTCTATTGGCTGTATTATGTGCGGGTGATTGCCTATTATGTGGTCAACGCCTTGCTCTATGAGCCATGCACTCAGCTCCTGTACTCTTTGGGGCGGAATCCTTACATATTCGTCGCCCCAGTGCATGCAGGCTATTATAACATCTGCGCCTCTGCTCCTAGCATCGAATATATCCTGCTCGATGGTTGGCTTGTCAATGAGGTTTACAACCATAGGCTCGGGGGTGCTGTTGCCGTTTGTGCCGTAGGTGTAGTTGAGTATGGCAATCTTTATTCCGTTGCTCTCCAATATGAGGGGATAGCGTTCTTCGCGTTCTTGTATGTTGCGATACACGCCGCAATGGGGAATCTTCAACGAGTCGAGCAGGTCGAGGGTGTGCATGGCTCCCCGCTTGCCTTTGTCAAAGCGGTGGTTGTTGGCAAATAGTATCACATTAAAGCCTGCATCGCGTATGGCATAAAGAAAACTGTCGGGGGCACAGAACGAAGGGTATCCGCTGAATCCCTCTTTGTATATAGGTGTCTCGAGGTTGGCAATGGCAAGGTCGTTGCTTTTTATCTCCTTTGTGATATGTCTGTACCAATGGCTGTAGCTGTATGTGCCGTTCTCTCTTTTTGCCTCTTCGAGCTGCAGACTATGCTGCATTATATCACCGGCAAATATTAATTTTGTACTTTGGAAAATAGTATTGCTGCCCTGCGCCGATGCCATGAAAGGCATAGTGCAGAACAGCAATATTTCTATGAGGATTATTCTTTTCAAGATTTACTTATATATTTCGCGTTTGCCGGCAAGCAGGGTGTTCTTCATCAGTGACACAATTGTCATAGGACCTACACCGCCGGGGACGGGAGTAATATAAGAACACTTTGGTGCAACATTGTCAAAATCGACATCACCGCATAGGCGGAATCCGCTCTTGCGTGTTGCATCGGGTACGCGTGTGGTGCCCACATCAATTACAACAGCTCCCTCTTTTACCATATCGGCTTTTACAAAGTGGGGTTGTCCCAATGCGGCAATTATAATGTCTGCCTGGCGGCACTCTTCGGCAATGTTCTCTGTGTGGCTGTGGCATACGGTCACTGTGGCGTCACCGGGGATGCTCTTCTGCATCATAAGGTTTGCCATGGGTTTGCCTACAATGTTGCTGCGTCCCAGTACAACACACTTCTTGCCTTTGGTGTCGATGTTGTAGCGTGCAAGCAGTTCCATTATGCCGTTTGGTGTTGCCGAGAGGAAACAGGGCAAGCCAATGGCAAGGCGACCGGCATTCACGGGGTGGAATCCGTCAACATCCTTGCGATAGTCGATGGCTTCGGTAACCTTCTGCTCGTCGATGTGCTTTGGCAATGGCAACTGCACTATGAAACCGTCAACTTCGGGGTCGTTGTTCAGTTCATCGACCTTCTTAAGCAACTCCTCTTCGGTAATATCTTCCTCGTAACGTATCAGAGTAGATGTGAAACCGCACTCTTCGCACGATTTTACCTTGTTGGCAACGTATGTCTCGCTGCCTCCGTCGTGTCCCACAAGAATTGCTGCCAGATGGGGGCGTTTGCCTCCGTCGGCGATTATTTTCTCGACCTCTTCGGCTATCTCTCTCTTTATCTGTGCCGCTACGGCTTTACCGTCAATCAGTTGCATGGTTGTATGGTTTTTGGTTTTTATCTTCTGAACTTTGGCATCATGTTCATCATGTTGCCCATTTTGCCACCAGCTACGTTCTTCATGGTCTTGCGTATCTGCTCGAACTGCTTCATCAGACGGTTTACCTCCTGCATTGTTGTACCGCTGCCTCGTGCAATGCGCTCCTTGCGTGAGTTGTTGATGATGTCGGGGTTTGCACGCTCTTTTGGTGTCATTGAACGTATGATTGCCTCAACGCTCTTGAATGCGTTGTCGTCGATGTCAAGGTCTTTGACAGCCTTGCCCACACCGGGAATCATTGCCATGAGGTCCTTGATGTTACCCATCTTCTTTATCTGCTCAATCTGGGTAAGGAAGTCGTTGAAGTCGAACTGGTTGCGTGCGAGTTTGCGCTGCAGTTTCTTTGCCTCTTCCTCGTCGAACTGCTCCTGTGCGCGTTCAACAAGTGAAACAACGTCACCCATGCCAAGAATACGGTCTGCCATGCGGTTGGGGTGGAACTGGTCGATAGCCTCCATCTTCTCGCCTGTACCGATGAACTTGATTGGCTTGGTTACAACGGTGCGTATTGACAATGCGGCACCACCGCGTGTGTCACCGTCGAGCTTGGTGAGGATAACACCGGTGAAATCAAGACGGTCGTTGAACTCCTTGGCGGTGTTCACTGCATCCTGACCGGTCATTGAATCAACTACAAAAAGTGTTTCTGTGGGGTTTACAGCCTCTTTGATAGCGGCAATCTCGTTCATCATCTCCTCATCTACAGCAAGACGA
Source organism: Bacteroidaceae bacterium (assembly GCA_017631585.1). GTDB lineage: Bacteria > Bacteroidota > Bacteroidia > Bacteroidales > Bacteroidaceae > HGM04593. The sequence continues at coordinate 6,326 of JAGBSZ010000183.1, read as the reverse complement.
CCGGCGGTATCCACAATTACAAGGTTGTAGTTCTTCTCCTTTGCCTCCTTGATTGCATTCAATGCTATCTGAACGGGGTTCTTGCTCTCTGGCTCGCTATAAACGGGTACGCCAATCTGCTCTCCAAGAACTTTGAGCTGGTCGATGGCTGCAGGACGATATACGTCGCAGGCAACAAGCAACGGATTGCGGTTCTTCTTTTTCTTGAGGTAGTTTGCCAGCTTTGATGAGAAAGTTGTCTTACCGCTACCCTGGAGACCTGACATAAGTATCACTGCCGGATGTCCTTCGTAGTTTATTTCGGATGTCTCACCACCCATGAGGGTTGTAAGCTCATCGTGTACAATCTTCACCATCAACTGGCTCGGATGAAGCGATGTAAGCACATTCTGTCCTATTGCCTTGTTCTTTACTGTATCGGTAAAGGTCTTTGCTACCTTGTAGTTTACGTCGGCATCAAGCAGTGCCTTGCGTACATCCTTAAGTGTCTCGGCAACGTTTACCTCGGTAATTCTGCCCTCACCCTTAAGTATTTTAAATGAGCGTTCCAGACGCTCGCTTAAGTTTTCAAACATCTTGTTCTATATTTTTTATTATTATTTCTCTATGCTTATGATTCCGCCCGTTGCGGTGTTGAAAAGAATTCTGGTTGTCGCTTTCTTGCCGAAAAGCTCTTTTGCCAGAACTTCAGTGACACCGAACTGTGCGATGTGTATCTCGGAACTGTATAGTTTCCTGCTTCGTGTGAAAAGCGAAAAATCGGCTTTTCCCGGTATGTTATAGCAAACACCCTCTTTCTTTAAAACCTTTTTCTTCTCAAGTTCTTCGGGTGTGGGTATATGCACTGTCTTCATGTCCCGCAGGTTGTAATATACCGGCTCGCCTGCAAGGTCCTCCTTGTCAACGAATCCCAACTTGCGTGAGAAGCGGAAAAGCACAGCCTTTGTGGTGTCACATCCTATTGTTGGTTCCAATGTGTATGAATGTGAACTGTATATGGTGTCGATGCGTCCGGTGAACAGTTCTGTAAGTGCTTTCTCCTGACGGTCGAGCTCGTCAAGCACCAGCTGCATCGATTGACCATCCTTTGGCATATTGTCGGACTGTCCACGTGTTATTGAGAGTTTGCTTTCCCTTATTGCGTATATCTCTTTGGCTGTGAGTTCGGCAAGCTTTGCCTTTGATGTAGCCTGAAGCATCTCCTCGGTCATATATTGCGTGGCATCGATGTGCTTGTTGCCGGTGGCGGCTGCAGGTTCCTGCTTTGCTGTTGTCTCAGTTTCCTTTGTGTTGATGCTCTTTATTATTCCGTTGTCGCAAAGGTTTATGTTGCATGCCACACTGTTGTTCACCTTTATTGTGTACATCTTTTCCATGTTGGGTTTTCCGCTTGTGGTTACAACGGCATTTATAATCTCCCATTGGCTTGCGGCATCTGTTATGGCATTGTTTATACGCAGGTATCTTTCGGCATAGCGGTTGAACTCTCCCGGTGTGCGTGTAATGCATGCGGCATTTACCGTAATATCAATCCTTGTGTCGGGCAAGCTGTATGTAACACCTTCGTTTGTTCCGGAAAGAAAGGTGTTCACCTCGGTCTGTGCAATGGCTGGCAATACGGCAATGGTTACTAAAAACAGTATAATTTTTCTCATAATATTTTTGTTTAAAGTTGCAACAGGCACAAAACCTCTAATTTGTTGCGAAGATAGTAAATAGTTTTCTAAAATTCGCTGAAAATCTATTTTAACTTATATAAAAGGACGTTATGGAGCCTTTTTGCTCTTTATTGGTTAAAATTATTACTTGCAACTCTTATTTTTTCGGAACTTTATTCTAATTTTGTGTCTATTATTTTTAAAATGGGAGTAAAGGACTATGTCAAAGATTAAAATACATGACAGAGAATTTGTAAAATCGATATCCCGTGAGGAAATAGATAAGGAGGTTCAAAGGGTTGCTGCGCAGATAAACTGCGACTATGCCGGAAAACGTCCTCTTTTTCTTGGTGTGCTTAACGGCAGTTTTATGTTTGTGGCAGATTTGCTGAAGAATATCGAGCTTGAATGCGAAATATCTTTTGTAAAGCTCTCTTCGTATCAAGGTACAGAAACTACAGGTAAGGTGCGTGAGGTAATCGGCTTGTCTGAATCGCTCGAAGGACGTGATGTTATTATCCTTGAAGATATTGTGGATACGGGGCATACGATGCATAAGATGATGGATAGCTTGAAAAAATACAATCCGGCATCTGTTGAGATTGCATCGTTGTTCGTAAAGCCGGCACGTATGCAGGTCCCTGTGGATGTGAAATACGCTTTGTTTACTATACCTGACAGGTTTATTGTGGGCTACGGACTTGATTATGACGGTCTTGGACGCAATTTGCCCGACGTTTATGATGTTGTTGAATGATAAATTGATATTATATGCTTAATATTGTTATTTTCGGTGCTCCGGGTAGTGGTAAGGGCACTCAGAGTGAGAGAATCGTTGAGAAGTACGGTCTCAATCATATTTCAACAGGTGAGGTTCTGCGTGGCGAGATTGCTGCAGGAACTGAACTTGGAAAAACTGCACAGCAGATAATAGATCAGGGACATCTTATCCCTGATGAGCTTATGATCAGCATCCTTGCAGGAAAACTCGACAAGCTCGTTGACAGTAATGGTGTTATCTTTGACGGTTTCCCACGTACGATTGCTCAGGCAGAGGCTTTGAAAGCTATGCTTGCAGAACGCGGTCAGGAAGTTACTGCAATGATAGAACTCGATGTTCCCGAAGATGAACTTATGACACGTCTTTTGAAGCGTGGTCAGGAGTCGGGTAGAGCAGACGACAATGAGGAGACAATCAAAAAACGTCTGTTGGTGTATGCTGAGCAGACTTCTCCCCTAAAGGAGTGGTATAAGAATGACGGTAAGCATTGTTATATCAACGGTCTTGGCGAACTCGACCGTATATTTGCCGATATTGTTGCTGCGATAGAGAGTAGAAAGTAACAATATAGCAGTTGACCCATAGGCACTGTCATCATTTACATTTGTCCGATATGACACAAATGTGAATGATTATAGGTTTTGGGTCATACTTTTTTGTTATTGATTTGTTTAATAGCCCGTGAGGGTCAATGAAAGTATTATGGCAGAATCGAATTTTATAGATTATGTAAAGATTGTGTGCCGTTCAGGTCGCGGTGGTCGCGGAATGGCGCATCTTCATCGTGCAAAATATATACCCAACGGAGGTCCCGATGGCGGTGACGGTGGTAAGGGTGGTGATATTATCCTGCGCGGTAACAGAAATTATTGGACGCTGTTGCACTTGAAATATCAGCGTCATATTTTTGCCGGAAACGGTCAGAATGGCGGTATAAACAAAAGTACAGGTGCTGATGGAGAGAGCAAGATTGTGGATGTGCCATGCGGTACTGTCGCATATAACGCCGAGACGGGTGAGTTCCTTTGCGATGTTATGGAGGATGGTCAGCTTGTGACACTTCTCAAGGGTGGTCGTGGCGGTCTTGGAAATGTCCATTTTGCAACTCCTACACGTCAGGCACCACGTTTTGCGCAACCCGGTGAGCCTATGCAGGAGATGACTGTTACATTGGAGCTCAAACTTCTTGCCGATGTTGGTCTGGTGGGTTTTCCGAATGCCGGAAAATCGACTCTTCTTTCTTCGGTTTCTGCCGCAAAGCCCAAAATAGCAAACTATCCTTTTACAACTCTTGAACCTAATCTCGGTATTGTGTCATACCGTGACAACAAATCGTTTGTGATGGCTGATATTCCGGGTATTATTGAGGGAGCAAGTCAGGGACGTGGCTTGGGATTGCGTTTCCTGCGTCATATCGAGCGTAACTCATTGCTTCTGTTTATGGTTCCTGCTGAGGCTGACGATATCAAAAAGGAGTACGAAGTTTTGCTTAATGAACTTGCTACATTCAACCCTGAAATGCTCGACAAGCAACGTGTGCTTGCAATAACAAAGTGTGACCTCATCGACGAGGAACTGAAGGAGATGCTTTCGGAGAATCTGCCCGAGGATGTACCTCATGTATTTATATCTGCGGCAACAGGCGAGGGCATTCAGGAACTTAAGGATGTTCTGTGGGATGCGCTCAATAGCGAAGAGAATCGCCTGGCGGCTGTGAAACGTGAGGAACTTGTTCATCGTAACTACGACAGAAAAATGCTTGCAGATGACTTTGCCGATTGGGAGGCTGATTTTGACGATGAACCTTTTGTTGATGATGAAGAGGATTTCAATTACGAGGAGTTCGATTTTGACGAAGAGTGATGTACCTTATTATATTATATAAAGCAACGACAGGGGTGTCGTTGCTTTTTTTATATAGGTTATGCTGTTTTGCTTCCTATTGGAATGCTTGTGAATCTTAAATGGCGTATTTATATTTTTTTAACATTTAAAATTGCTTCTTTTTCTCTTTTTTGCTGTAAAAATGGCTTTTGTTGCGGTTTTGTTGCCTGGTTTTTGCTAAAAAAAAGATAAATGCTTTTTTATTAGAAAAATAATTTCTACCTTTGCAGTCCAAAATGGACTATAGTGTTCTGTGGTCCTCTGGTTAAGAAATATTTAAAAACAATATATAATAATTAAAAATTTAACAAAATGCCTACAATTCAGCAATTAGTAAGAAAAGGCAGAGAGGTGATTGTAGAGAAGAGTAAATCACCCGCACTCGACAACTGTCCTCAGCGTCGTGGCGTGTGCGTACGTGTTTACACTACAACTCCAAAGAAACCTAACTCTGCTATGAGAAAAGTTGCTCGTGTACGCTTGACCAACCAGAAAGAGGTTAACTCTTACATCCCAGGTGAAGGTCACAACCTACAGGAGCACTCAATCGTTTTGGTACGTGGTGGTCGTGTTAAGGACCTTCCTGGTGTACGTTATCACATCGTTCGCGGTACTCTTGATACAGCGGGTGTTGCAAACCGCACACAGCGTCGTTCAAAGTATGGTGCTAAGCGTCCCAAAGCTAAGAAGTAATTCTTAAAAACAAGCGGCAGATGAGTGATTCCGGCTTTGACTTTGGGATATGACTCGTAAGACATATTTTATTTAACAAGTTTTGGTTTGTTGGAAGTTATAAGGTTGAGTAAATGCCTCGGTGGAGGTGTTGAAGAATTGAGAATAACGCAGCCAAACAAAAACATTAATTTTCGTAAGAGAAAATGAGAAAAGCAAAACCAAAAAAACGCGTGGTTCTTCCAGACCCCGTTTTCAACGATCAGATGGTTTCTAAGTTTGTTAACCACCTGATGTATGACGGAAAGAAAAACGTTTCATACACTATTTTCTATGGCGCTCTCGAACTTGTTGGTAACAAGATGAAGAGTGAGGATAAAACTCCACTTGAGATTTGGAAGCAGGCTTTGGAGAACATTACTCCAAAGGTAGAGGTTAAATCTCGTCGTATCGGTGGTGCAACATTCCAGGTTCCTACTGAAATCCGTGCAGACCGCAAAGAGTCAATCTCTATGAAGAACATGATTCTGTTCGCTCGCAAACGTGGCGGTAAGTCAATGGCTGAAAAGCTCTGCGCAGAGATTATGGATGCATTCAATAACCAGGGTGGTGCTTTCAAGCGTAAAGAGGATATGCACCGCATGGCTGAGGCTAACCGTGCATTCGCACACTTCCGTTTCTAATCCTAACACCGTAAGAAAATGGCAAACGAACTACAATTTACCCGTAATATCGGTATTAGTGCTCACATCGATGCTGGTAAGACTACTACATCGGAGCGTATTTTGTTCTACACCGGTCTTTCACACAAGATTGGTGAGGTGCATGACGGTGCTGCAACCATGGACTGGATGGAGCAGGAGCAGGAGCGTGGTATCACTATCACATCTGCTGCTACCACTACATTCTGGAACTGGAAAGATCAGCAGTACAAGTTCAACTTGATTGACACTCCGGGACACGTTGACTTTACAGCTGAGGTTGAGCGTTCACTCCGCGTTCTCGACGGTGCTATCGCTGCTTTCTGTGCAGTAGGTGGTGTTGAGCCTCAGTCTGAGACTGTATGGCGTCAGGCTGACAAGTATAACGTTCCTCGTATCGCTTACGTGAACAAGATGGACCGTTCAGGTGCAGACTATTTCTCTGTAATGCGTCAGATGAAGGAGATTCTTGGTGCTAACCCATGTCCTGTAACAATTCCTATCGGTTCTGAGGAGAAATTCCTTGGTGTTATCAACCTTATCACAATGAAGGCTCTCGTTTATAAGGACGGTGCTCTTGATTATACTGTTGAGGAAATCCCTGCAGAGATGGTTGATGAAGCTAACCAG
>JAGBSZ010000182.1 GCA_017631585.1 Bacteroidaceae bacterium | reverse complement strand
GCCATTAGCGTTAAATCGTATCTAAATTATTACTAATTTTGTGTATTAAAACAGAGCAAATTGGGAAATGAATAACTTTTTGGCGACATACTGCAATGCTTTAAACAGCACCTCTTGTGCGGTTGTTTTGTCGCACGCCAAAAATACCCCCCCCCGTATGTAAACATGTTGATAATCAATCAGTTATAAAGTTGATTGTAAATTATACAAGGCGTTGCCGCTTATTTAATAGGCGGTAATGCCCTTTTTGTGTGTCTATTCTTAAACAAAAAATAATTTCTAAAATCAAAAACTTATGAAAATTTTTAAATTTATGGCGATTGCCCTTGTGGCAATGTTTGGTTTCACCGCTTGTGATAACGAGTGCGAACATGAGTTGAACAAAGCATGTGAGCATGAATATATCGAGGTTGACTACAGCAATAAACTTGCAGGTACTTGGACTTCCATTGATGCTGAGAACGAGTTTGCAGAAGCCTTGATTTTCAGTGCCGATGGTACTGTAACATCGACAGGTGTGTTTGAAGGAGGATACTGGGAGAAAAAAGGTACTTTCAATATTAAAGACAATAAAATGACTTTGTCTTTTGAAGACGGAGACTGCATGGAGAGCCGTTTCGAAATGGTAGAAGGCAAAGTCTTTTCCTTGGTAGATGATGAACTTGATGTTCACTTCAATTATTATTATTGTGAAAATGACCTTACTGAAGAGATTGTAGGTATGTGGGTAAGTACACAGGAAGCGTTTGGTCAAGAAGAGGAGTCTATTACAATCAACACCTTTAATGAAAATGGTAAGGCTTACGTAACAGCATTTGTACCAGAAATAGATGGTTATGTTAATCAAGCAGAGTCAGATTATAAAGTTATAGGTAATATGTTGATAACTTGGGTTAAAGATGATTCTAATCTGCCTGTATTGTATACTGCTATTGATATTGACATTATTCCTGATGGTACAGAATTGGGTGATATAATGACTACTTACAATCCTGTATATGGAACAAAGGTTACTTTCCTCCGTGTTAAGCAGTCTCTCGAACTTCCCGGTAATAAGTATGATTACAGCGCAACATACATTACAAATGCAAAAGGTGAGGACAAGGATATTCCATTCTTGAACACTTCGTTCAACTTTGCCAAAATGGATGGTTCTATTATTGACAAGTTCCTCAAATCTACTCTTTTCAGCATTGAGTTCCCTGATGCGAATACACTCAAATACAGCTTTTTGGTGGATGGTGAGAATACCTCAATGTCTGCTCCTATTGAGGTTGACGGCAATAAGATGACTGTCAAGATGAGTGTGAAGGACCCTGTTTATCAGGATGTTGTAATCTATACATTCCAGGACCAGGACAATACACAGATGCATTTGTATATGCCAACCGAGTCTTTCGAGAAGTTCTTTGCTAATACATCGGTGACTGTAATGCTGGGTCACGGTCAGTTGGATAAGAATGATACCGAGGCTGTTGCAGCTGTGTACAAGAATGTAGCAGATGCCGTTGAATCAATCAACCTGAGCATTGTGACAAAGGCTGCGAAGTAATCAGTCAATAATACATAAAATGAGTGCGTAACGGGTTCCGTTACGCACTCATTTTATATATTATTGTTTTCTCTTTACTCTCTTTTCCTTTTTTTCTTCTTTGTCTTCATCATCCTTTTTCCACCATTTCCAGTAGTTGAAGTCGTGACGCAGTATTATACCGGCTCCTTGTGTGGTAAGGTTTGTCTTTGAGAAGTAGCGGTCGTTTGTCTTGCTGTATGCTCTGAGGCTAATGTTTCCTTTGCGGTTCAACAATAATTGCAACTCAAAGTCACCGATTACGTTTCTGTTTGCAACGGGGTTTTCACGATAACCCAAGTTTCCGTTTATCAGCAATCTGTCATTGAGCAGACGACCTTCGAGCATTCCTTCTACCTCCATGCTGTTCCAGCCTCTTTCGCTTGTTGAGAAGTTGCCGGAAATGTTCCAGTTTCCGTTGTCTATAATCTGTCCAAGCATGTTGTTTATCTGTCCCGACAGGGTGTTTGATATGAGGGATTCCACCGCTGTGGTGTTTGTGTTGTTCTGTGTTCCGGCAGTCCCAAGGGAGTTGCTGTAGTCGTATGTGTAGAATTTTCCGATACCAAGCAGGTATATGAACTGCATATTTTTCTGTTCCGGGGTGCTTGTGGCACTTGCAAGCATCTCTTTTTCTTCTTCACTTCCTTCAGGCAATTCAAGGTCAAAATTCAATATTGGCGAAGCGAGTGTACCGGTCATGTTCATAAGGCAATTCACCTTTACGCTTTTACGGTTTGCCATCTCCGGATTAAGTGCGCTTAGCGATGCCGATGGCACAAGGTATTTTGCTTTAATGTCAAGATTCGCATCGTATGGGTTGCCGTTGAAAATAAGGGTACTTCCTTTGGCAATGCTGAATTCCTTAGTGAAAATATCCTGCACCGTTATCTTGTAGGCTCCTCGGTCAAGGTCGAGATTTCCTTTTAGTGAGAATCCCTCTTTTTCGTCATATATGGCATTGATTGCTCCTTTTCCATAAATGTCTATGTAGTCATCGCTTTTAAGATTGGTATATACCTTTACCTGCAAGCCTTCGTTTACGTCGATATAGAAATCCAGATTAAGACTGCTTTCTATATCGTTGTATTTTGAAATATTGTTTTCTTCAGTTTTTTCTTCTGCTTGTTTCTTGCTGCTGTCTATGAATTTTACAAAGCTGTTGTCGCGCACACTGCCCGAACCTGATGAGTTATAGACTATGCGTGAGTTTTGTTCGTTGCGTACTTCTGCTTTTATGAACAAACCCTTACTGTTGGCTTTTAAATTGGCGTTACCTGTAGCATAGACTGTGCCGTAGAATGGTGCTTCATCAAAATTGTGCGTGTCATATACTAACATGTTGTTTACTCTTGCACTGAGGTCGCATTCCCATTTTCCAAGGTGTTTATGTGTCACCTCACCACTTAGCCATCCGCTGTTTCCTCGTTTGTCGGTTACGTGTGCATCCTTGAAAGTGAGTTTTCCTCTTGTAAAATGGAGAGAATCGCCATGGAATGTATATTTTACTTTAGTGGGTTTTATGCGCGCGCTGCAATTCAAGGCAACAGCGCCTATCAAGTCAACTTTGCGCCACGAGCCAAGCAGGCTGACTTTTCCGCTTCCTGTACCCTCAATATCCGACATGAATGACCTCACCATCTTGTTGATGAAGTTTGCATTTAGCTCGTCTGCTTCAATGTCAAGGTGTATGGTGTCATTTGCTTGGGATAGGAATCCGTTTACATGGGATTGCTTTCCGGCATCATTGTGGATGTCGGCATTGAGGAATATCGACTTGTCGCTGCTTCTCCATCCTATATTCAGGTCGGTGCTTCCAAGGTATCCGTTGTCTATCTTGAAACTGTCAACTTTGAAATTTCCGTTTACGTCCGGCTTTGACAATAGGCTTGATGCCTGTGCCGAACCTGTGGCGTTTCCGTTGAATTTCAAAATACGGAACTTTACCAGGTCGAGTATGGTCGATACCTCAAGGTTTTTTGCACTGATGTTCAATACATCGTCTTTTTCTTTGCCGACATCACCGTTAAGTCGCAGATGCTGATGGTCGTTGTAAAGGTAAAGACCATTTATGTTTATTCTCTCTGTGTTTCCTGAAACCGTGCTGCCGGAAATGTACCATACACTGTCATTTTGTATTATACTATCCGGTCTGATATTTGATTTTATGAAGAACTTTCCGTCCTTATCTTTGCTAAGGGCTGTTTCAAGATTCAGTCTGCCTTCAATCCTTCTGCTTTTCTTGTTGTTGCTCCAATTGAGAGAATTCTGTAGTGTGTCGTTGAATAATTTGCTGTAAAAATCAATTCTTATGTTATCATTGGATTGTTTTTTTACAGGCATTACTATGTACGAATTGATGGTAAAGTCCTCTGCTTTTGACTCTCCTGTGAATCCGATAGTACCAAACTTGTTTTTGTTTATATCTACGTCATTGAGCATTAAATTGATTGTCAATAATCCTTTTTTGTCATTGCACGCTCCATTTATTGATGACTGCTTGTTTATTGTAACCGGCAATTTGAAAAGTTCGCTGACAAAGTGACTGTCCTTAATGTCGCATTTGAATATATAATTGCAATTTTCGTTGGTTCTCTGCCCTTTGTGGCTGAATAGCGATGGGGTGTGCTTGGTTATTGACTTTTGTATGCTTTCAAGCATTGACTTATAATCATATTGTCCGATTATGCTGAAATCAATAAAATCGGAATTTATCATTGTCAGTCTCTGTTCTTCGTTGCGGTTGTCGCAGAAATGAAGATTCTTGATGGTTCTTCTTTCATCACCTTTGCTATATGTGAAATTCTGCATTTTTACATTCAAAATGCTGTTATGCTTATTGCTGAATGTCAATTCACTATCAAAATTAAAGGCGAAAGTCTCCTTTATGCTATCGTTTAGTCCTATCTTGCTTGGAGTAATAGAATCTACGTCTAATGAGAGAACAACCCTGTGGCTGTCTTTTTTTGAGTAATTTAAGCTGGCTTTGGCAGTCAATCCGGGGTCTCTTGTTTCGATACCGGCGGTCATGGTGTTCTTGTTTATATCATATTCACCACGGAACTCTATCGGTGAATATGTGTATTTACTGCTTTTCAGTTGTGTTATACAACCGTCCAGGCAGATGTTCTTGTCTTTGTTGTTGAAGCATCCGTTTGCTTTTGTATTCAAAGAGCATGTCAATGCTTCGTCGATGTCTGCAAGTCTGCCGATATTGATGTCATTACCATTTATCTCAATGTCGAACACTCCATTATCACTTACCGTCGCACCGGTGCGTATCTCTCCGTTAGCAGTATTGAGTGTGAAGTTTCCTGACAATTTTTTGCTTGTAGCCTCCGCTTCTCCTTTTATAGTACACTCACCGAGTTTTTCTGCAAAATCAATTGTGTTGGCTTTGGTAAAAGATTGTAACAATGTGACTCCCTCTTTGGTAAGATGCAGATTGTTAAGGCATATGTTTGCGCTTCTCTCTTTGTCAAATGGGCGGTCTATTGATGCTGTTGCTTTCAATGCAATGTTGTCATCAATGCTTTTTGCCGAAATAACCGTGCGCGACACGGCACTGTTTGAATGTGTGGCGATGTTGAACGCGAGTGTAGGAATGCCTTGCGGGATATTCTTGAACAATGGCGCATAGTCGGTTATTGTGAATTTGTCACTGTTGATGTTACCGACTATTTCAATAGCTTTCGGGTTTTCCTTGTCAAACGATATTATGATTGAGTCTGACAGAATAGTGCTGTTTGGGGTAAGGATGCTTATTTCATCCAGCTCTACTTTCCCTTTGTTTGC
>JAGBSZ010000181.1 GCA_017631585.1 Bacteroidaceae bacterium | reverse complement strand
TTATATCTCAATTATTGAAAATCGACGGTTCGTTTTTCGTTCCTTACTTTACACTTATTTCTCTGTCCGATTTCTCAAACAAAGACCGTTGTACTGCTTGTCTGTATGGAATGGTTTCAAGGATCATCATGCTATCGTTTTCATCGCGTTACCGCGTTGCTTTCCGAAAGCGAGTACAAAGGTAAGGCAAACATTTGGAACCCACAAGCATTTGAAGAAATATTTTTTCAAGCTTTTTTCAATCCGGATTAAATATCTTTAATTCTCAACAACTTATAAAAACAAAAAAAAATGAACAAAAACCATCTTTTTCATATTCTACATTTGCGATACTTAGAAAATCGACAAATATTCATTCAAGAAAAACATTTTAAATACAAACGCCAATCCACTGTAGTAAACATGAATATAAGGTCAAAAAAAATTAAAATTCAGTATTCTTTATTATTATAATGTATATTTTATGTAATTTTGCAAAATTTGGAATAAATGCAGACAAGATAAAGAATGAGAATCCATAAATACTTATATATAGTATTGCTATTGCTGATACCCACAACCCTTTTCTCACAAGAAAAAGGGGAAAAGGTGCGTATATACGGCAAAACATTGGATTCTGAAACAAAAGAGGCATTACCTTATACATCTGTAAGAATAAGAAACACAACTCATGGATGCAGCAGCGACAACAACGGCAACTTCTCGTTTTACGCAACACTGCACGACACACTTATTATAAGCAGCATCGGCTACAAGGAGGTATTGATTCCACTCTCCTCAAAAACAAAGATGCCATTGAACATAATCTTAAAGCCGACAGATTACACACTTGGCGAAGTGACCATAAAACCCAAGAAGGAGAGATACAAACGAAAAGACAATCCGGCAGTCACCCTTATAAAAGAGATAACAGAACAAAGAAACAACAATTCCGCAAAGAACAAACCTTACTATAGCCGGAAAAGACACGAAACACTGAATATTGCATTAAACAACTTTGATATATCAGCAAATAACAAGCTCGGCAAAAAGTTCAAATTCCTGGAGCAGTATATCGACACATCTCTGATATCAGGCAATCCAATTCTAAATGTGTCTGCACGCGAGATTATAGCTACCGACTACTTCCAGAACAACCCCGAACGCGAACGCAAGCACATCATCGCACGCAACAGGAACGGCATCGATGACATATTCAGCTCGGCTGAAATAGACGGATTGTTTGAAGAGGTATTCAAGGATGTGGATATATTCCAAGACGATATCTCCATTTTCCGAAACAGATTTGTAAGCCCACTGTCCAAACTCGGTCCAAGTTTCTATCGCTACTACATAATGGATACGATAGAAATAGAGGGAGAAAAGTTCATAGACCTGACATTTGCCCCGTTCAATGCCGAATCATTCGGTTTTACAGGACATATATATGTAACGACTGATTCAACGCATTTCATCAAGTCCATCGATATGAATATTCCCAAAGATATAAGTATAAACTTTGTCGAATATATGAATATCAAGCAGACATTCAGCAGGCTTGATGACGGTACACGCATGCTCGACAACGAAAAACTCATTTGCGAATTGAAATTAGTCAATGGAGATAAAGGCTTTTATGCACATCGCAATGTGGCATACGCTGATTACAATTTCGAATATAACCCCAAAGCCGAAGAATTTTTCAAAAGCCCCACAGATATAATTGAGGAGGAAAACTCCACAAAAAGAGACAAGGAGTTCTGGAGTACAAACCGCATAATCACTGTAAGCGAAAAAGAACAGTCCGTCGGCAGCATGATGGAAAAGCTACGTGCCAATCCCGTATATTACTGGACCGAAAAATGCGTATCGTTCCTGTTTACCGGTTGGGTACCGTTCCGCCAGAAAGAGCCTCCGGCGTTTTATGGTCCGGTAAACACCACATTCAGCTATAACGAGCTGGAAGGCCTGCGTCTGCGAACAGGAGCCATGACATCGGCATACCTGAACCCTCACCTCTTTGGACGCTTTTATGTAGCATACGGATGCAGGGACAACAAATGGAAATATATGGGAGAGATGGAATACTCGTTCAAGAAAAAGAAAGAGTATGCCAACGAGTTCCCTATCCACTCATTACGTCTGCGCTATGAACATGATATATTCCAATATGGTCAGGACTATCTTTACACAAACAAAGACAACTTTGTATTAAGTCTCAAGCGTGGCAACGACAACAAGACCGGATATGTAAGAAAAGCAGAATTCACATATACACACGAATTGCACAATCACTTTTCGTACAAACTGATACTACGCAACCGCATAGACATAGCCAGCAGATTCATAAAATTCGAGCACGCACAAACAACAGATGGAAATACAACAATCACAGCCGTTCCCGATTTGAAACAATCAGAGGTGGAACTTACCCTGCGCTATGCACCGGGAGAGAAGTTCCTGCAATCAAAATGGGACAGATTCTCTTTGCTGCCCGAAAAACCGGTATTCACACTATCGCATAAAGTAGGATTCAAAGGCGTACTGGGCAGTGAATTCTATTATCACCACACCGAGGCAAGAATACAGAAACGTTTTTGGTTCTCTGCTTTCGGACATGCCGACTGCATAATCAAAGCCGGAAAAGTGTGGAACAAAGTCCCCTACCCGCTGCTCATAATTCCCAACACCAACCTTTCATACACCATTCAAAAGGAATCGTATTGGCTGATGAACCCCATGGAATTCTTCACCGACCAATATGCATCATGGGATGTTTCGTACCACATGAACGGATTGCTGTTCAATAGAATTCCCCTTGTGCGTAAACTTAATTGGCGCGAAGTAATAACATGCCGTGGAATGTTCGGACACCTGAGCGAAAAGAACTGTCCCGACCCGCTCAATACAGGCGTTCTTTACAGACTGCCATACGCTGACGGCGAATACGGAAACCACTATTTAAAAAGCAATATTCCCTACGTTGAAGCAAGCATAGGTATCGAGAATATCTTTAAGGTACTCCGAGTTGATTACGTAAGACGATTCACATACACCGACAATCCGGGAATAAGCAAATGGGGAATAAGAATACAGTTCCACGTACAGTTCTAACGGATAATCACCAACCGGCAACATCCCAACCGGCAGCCTTATACCACTCTGTGGTTTTGAAATCCTCGTTATGACGACGGTTTGCAGCCCTATCTTGTGGGAAATATGCCGAAACAGCACCACAATCATTGCTTACATTCACTATATATCCTCCTGCAATAGCTGAATATACCATTTTCGAATTGGAAACCATTACATAAGGAACAGCCTTATCATAAACTGTTCTCCATGATTCGTAATCAGCAACATCATGGACACTCTTCATCACTGAATTCATATCGTAGTATGCAGGAATATTTCCAGGCACATAACTTTTACAGTTATAAAGATTCCGTGGAGAAGCAATATCAAAATATTTTTCGACGTATCGGCGCGTAGAATCGGCAAATTCTTGCAAATACGAAGTACGTATGGCAGAAAGCACCACACCATAATATTCATTATCGTATGCTTTCTTGTACTCATACATTATATCTTCGACATCGGAAGATGCATCAAAAAACAGAGAAATAATCTTGTCATAAGGTGCACCGTCGGCAGGAATTTCCGCAGGAGAGGCTATTATCCAATCAGCTGCATTACGCAATGCATACGCCACCTCTACCCCTTGCATAAGACAAGCATCGAACATAAGCCTGTCAACCTTTACAGGCAATCTATCCAACAATGTTGCAAGTTCCTCGATTTCAATAGTGGTTGTAATTGTATTGGTATATGTATTTTCACCATTGTCAATACCAATAGTACGATGTGGTGCAGATTTTGCCTGATGACGTATCCAGCCATTGGCATGAGAACCCATGATCAAGTCAAAACTCTCTGTAGGATAGTTATCGAATATAACATCCAATACCTGCCTCATAACAGCAGTATCACTTGAACAGACATCCTCATCGAAGGAATAGACAACATTCTCTATCAAGCTATCGTTGTATGGGTGATACTGATAGAGAGCCGGCATGCGCTCGGCATCACTATTGTCAAAATAGACAAAGAGACGCGCATCGTCCGGCAGAGCATACGCGCCATCCTTTATTTCAGAAAAATCTCTGGAAAGGTCATAAGATATACTGTTCTCAGCCATTATATATATAAGCATAGTACGAGAAACAGTATCACCCTTTATGAATGGTCTTATTTGTGGCAATATATCCTTATCACCCTCCTCTAAAGCATCTGAATAATCGCAACCTGCAAACAGAGCCACGATTATAGGCATATATAGAAGTATCTTACGCAACAAATTCATATCAAGGCTTTACAAATTTGAATTTGTCGCCAAGATAACGAACTGTCTTGCCCTCTTTTTCAATAAGATGCTTTTTCACTTTCAGTTCCTTCTTTTCGAGCTTGCTGCGCTTTTCATTAAAATACACTACAGAAATGCGACCGGGCATATTCTCCTCAAAGTTCATATAATCCTTTAGCTCGTATGAATAATACTGCAGATGTGGCAATGCGCCATTCTGCAACACCACAGAATCGAGTTCCTGAATTTCGGTGAAATATACAGTTGAGTCAGAAAAAGACATTGACACGCCCCATATATACACCGGAACCGAATCCGCTTTTTTATCCTCTTTTCTATTATTTTTTCTGTCACTCGCAACAGCTACAGCCGATATAAATACCAAAAGAAATATCAATAATGATTTTTTCATACTACTACAGAATCATTTTAGTTCGTAACCAATTTCAACAAAGATAGTTTAAACAATCAAAGCGCAACATTATACGCATAAGCAGAAAGCCAACTATAAAAACTTTCAAGTTACAAAATTAAGAAAATATCGACACTTTAAAAATCTTATCGCATTTTTTAACAAAGAGTAAAAGCAACGGGCTACACTTTTGCAAGTATAGCCCGTGATAAAAACAAATCCGTCACTTATCCCAAATATGGTTTAAGCAGTTTGCTTCGTTGACTTTGTTTCAAACGACGAATAGCCTTTTCCTTAATCTGACGTACACGCTCACGTGTCAAGCCAAAACGGTCACCGATTTCCTCGAGTGTCATCTCCTGCATGCCGATACCAAAGAACATCTGGATAATCTCCTTTTCCCTGTCGGTCAATGTAGAGAGCGCACGGTCGATTTCGCGTGACAACGACTCATTAACCAACAAATTGTCAGCCATGGGAGAATCGTCGTTAACAAGAACGTCAAGAAGGCTGTTATCCTCACCATCAACAAACGGTGCATCAACAGAAATGTGTCTTCCTGAAACCTTCAACGAATCGACAACTTTGTCAACCGGCAAATCCAAACGGTCTGCAAGTTCTTCGGCTGATGGACGACGCTCATTTTCTTGCTCAAATTTCTGGAATTCCTTACTGATCTTGTTCAATGAACCCACCTGGTTCAAAGGAAGACGTACGATTCTGGCTTGCTCTGCAAGAGCCTGAAGAATTGATTGTCTGATCCACCAAACAGCGTAACTGATAAACTTGAAACCACGTGTTTCGTCAAACTTTTCAGCAGCCTTGATAAGTCCAAGATTACCCTCGTTTATAAGGTCGGGCAAACTCAAACCTTGATTCTGATACTGTTTAGCAACTGAAACGACAAAACGCAGATTGGCTCTTGTCAATTTTTCCAACGCCCTACGGTCACCTTTTCTGATTTTTTGGGCAAGCTCTACCTCTTCTTCGACGGTAATGAGTTCTTCGCGACCAATTTCCTGTAGGTACTTGTCGAGCGATGCGCTTTCGCGGTTTGTGATACTTTTTGTAATCTTTAATTGTCTCATTTTACTTTGCTACAATTTTACAATTTGCAAATATAATGTCTTACATCCTAAAAAACAATAAAACCATGTTAAAAGTTGCAAGCAAACAAAGAAATTCTTATTAAAGCCGTTTCTGATGAATTTTCAACGAAGCACATTATAGATAAGCAAGGTAATACAGAAAAGCCGGACCCCGACGTTTTCAAGAACGTATGCAGCATTGCAAAAGCCGGAAGTCCACCGCTGTGACACATTCCATAGGATTAAACCTAAAGCAAAAACTTGCTTTGCAAAATACAAAGTGAAAATTAAAGCAGAAAAACACTCAGTACCCGCCTACATACAATTCAAAGAAAACACGAAGCCCGGCAAAATGACTTAGCATGTTTACACCTCTATAGAGTACAAAAACCATAAAAATACAACCAAAAAAAGTGTTAAAAAACATTAATACTTTCTTTGATTGTATAAAAAACAATTTAATCAATTGCTATAATATTGATAATCAATCAACTAAAATTTACAAAACTTCTTTTCCAAATTGATATGTTTCGACAAGACCAAGCAACACCAACAGATAATATGGCAGGTGATTAAAAACAAAATCTTCGGAAACCGGCTCATGAACTGCAAAATAGCGATAAACCATCAAAAGCGATTCAAAAATTTGCTCATAAAAGAACAGACAACCCAAAGCCAATGCCCCCCAAACAGAAATCATCAACACCAAACGCAAAGTTATCAGCGGCGAACGTATTCCACGTGGCAACTCCCGCATTATTCTCACACGTTCCTTCTCCATTCTCTTTTGCAGTTCCGGATCAGGAGTCACCCCATAGGCGCTGCTTAACAGTTCCTTAATCTTAATATCTGCATTCTCATTCATAGCTTGTCATTTTCTATAAGTTCCTTCATTCTTTTTCTTCCACGGCTCAGATGCGCTCTGACAGCAGTTTCAGCAATCCCCACAATCTCCGAAATCTCATTCGTCTTTAATCCTTCGATATAAAAAAGCACCATGCACACCCTACACTGCGGCGACAACCGCGAAATACACACCTGTACCAACTCCTTGTTATCGTTTACCGTTTCTACGTCAATAGGAATATCATCCTTCAACAAAGAAAAATCAGTTACATTTCTATGACAACGTACATAATCAAGGTATTCATTACAAGCAATACGAAAAAGCCACGTGGAAAAAGAACTTCTCATTTTAAAGTTTCTGATATTGAGCCACACCTTAATGAAAACCTCCTGCGTCAAATCATCGCTTAGAGCCTCGTCGCCACCGGTCTGAGCCAACAGAATCCTACGCACCACCGGATGGTATTTATCAAGCAACTTAGCAAAAGCACGCTCATCATCAAAAAGAACTATCCGCGAAATCCAAGCTATCTCATCGATAGTATTTTTCATGCGAACAGAATGTTATCAGGCTTCTACATTATCGTTTACAGCATCCTTCTCATGCACTGGAGCTTCGTCAGCACCGGCTACTGCACCATTCCTTCGCTCTACTTTCTTTATTTTAAATTCAAAACTCGGCATCTGTTCATATAAAAACAATGTTTTTATTGCATAATAGACAAGATAACCTCCCGGAAGATAGAGAGTAAACAAAGCATCATTAAAATTACTTACCTTTATGACACCAATAAACAAAGCAGCTATACCTATTATTATATTTACGATGCAGAAAGTGCCCACATTCCTTTGCAGAAACGTCACATTTTTAGAATCCATAATAGCATATATTACCACATACATTCCTGCAAGCCCAAAAATCGATGACATTTCACCATTAGTGTTGAATGCCAGAAAAAACCATACAACACCTACAATAATCAGCAAAATTTTAGGAAAAGAAAAATTCATTCTTTTTCTCATTTTCAAACGTCCGCAATCATCTACAGAGATTTCCGCGTCCGTAACGCTCTTGTTTTGTACTTGCTCCGAAGTAGGGATATAACCCATTTTCACCATCTCCGTAAGCAGTTCAATATGCATTTTTTCACGTTTAGTCTTATGGCTGATTGCATAAATGATTATAGCAAAAATCAGCAATATGGAAAGGAGAGCAATCCCCATAGCCACAAAAGGATAATAATCATGAGGATCAGAAAAAACAACATCTTGAGAATAAGCACTTAAAGGAGACAACAGTGCGACAGAAGCCGCCACAAGAACCCCGATTCTGTTTTTAAAGTTTTCCATAAATTTCATAAAGTTTAAAGTTTACAACTGTTTTTATACATTAGACGCAGAAAAGAGACATTTTGTGACAAGCAAAAGAAAAAAAATATTCATATTAATCACAAATCGCCCTGCAGAGACCTCTGCAGGGCGTTTTGTGATTAATTAAAAAATTACTTTACAATAACTTTCTCTCCATCTATGATATAAATACCATTCTGCGCCTTCTCCATTCTACGACCTTGAAGATCATAGATTGAACCAGGAGCCACATCAGCATTTACAAACTCAATGTCTGTTGTAGATGAAACATAGCGAATCTGCAGTGTAGAACCGCCATCCTGACCAGTATTCCAGAAAGCCAATTTGTTATCGCGATTATTCACCTTGTTAGCAATATAGCCATCCTCATACATATATGCGTAAGCAACGTCTGATGAGCCAAGATCCTTTGAATCCATAAAACGCCAAACAGCGATGTAACCATTAGGAAGGTTGTCCTTTTCCTTAAGTACAGGATATGAATTTGCTCCAGTATTACCATTCATTGCAATAGGAGCTGCAAGAACTTTTGTAGGACCAGCCTGCTTGTTGTAGATATAATAACCGTCCTCCTCGTTTCCGGTGAAGCACCACAATTGAGCCGGATTTTCAGTATCCAGATTTGTATTATTCAAAGCGATATAGCTTGCACTGCCATTATCAGCAAGAACATAACCATCTTGACCAATCTGTATTGTATGCCAGGGAATTTCGCCCACGAACTCACCATTCTCAACCTTTGTTGTAGCATAACGTGTCGGCTTTTCAGGCTTTACATATGTACCTTCCTCAATGAAGAGACCTTCAATCTCAACATCTCCACACATATACTCGGCAGGTATCACGATACAATCCTCAGCATCAAACTCCTGACGTTCAAAGAAGATTTTCTTCCACTGTACGTTGTCGTGTACAATACTGTCACCCTGCAATTCATAACCGCATTTTACTATTACACCGCTGTATTCGAAGCCATTCTCAGGATTCATTTTTATCTTGAATTCCTTACCGAATGGAGCCTTGTATGTCACAAGTCTCTCGTTGTCAACAGCCGAAAGAACCTCACCATTACGGTTTGCATCGTTCACACTAACTTCGTCGGTGTGAATATTAAGCATAACATCGATGATACCACCGCCATTGGCAAGGATAGAGTTAGATTGGTCGATAGAACCGGCTGGGTCAATCGAGTTCCAATCCACCTTGTAACGCATGCGATACATTCCCGGCTTGGTGTCCGCAGGAATTGTAAATGCAGGCATAACCAAAGTATTACGTCTGTCACCACTGATTGATGCTCCGGCACTGTTCTTACCGGTGTTTTCATCAGCACCGCCATAGAAAGAGAACGAAACAAGGTCGCTACCTGCAGCAATGCTCAAATTATCGTTCACCAAAGCCTGGAACTTACCATCATTGTTATAATCGATATATGCATAGCCATGCATCCAACTTCCGTTGTAAGCAACACTTGGAGTCAAAGTCTCTCCTGGTTTTGCAAGGAAAAGATTGCTTGTCTGGTTCACATATACAGTCTTTGGCGATGTTGGAGAGTTAATCACCTGTGTAGCTCCACCATTAGCCTGCAACTTTACACCGGAGAGGAAACGGTCTTCACGTGTATAAAGCTGTTCTTCACTCATAGAAACCTGATAATAACCATATACAAGTTCTGTAGTAGGGTCATTGTTAACTTTAATGTCATCGACATAGCATAATGCATCCTCTGTGTAGTTGTGTGGCGATTCGCAATCAGGAACAACTACAAGGCTGTAAATGTCAATGCCTCCATTACCCTTGATAGGAAGAACCACATCCTCCCATCTGTTGGCAGCAACATTCTTGGTTGACATTGCCCAGAACTGCTCTGCCTCCTGTGACTGGCCGAGACGCTCTCTGCGTTTACCGAGACCTACAACCATCACACGACCACCATAAGGACGATACACCTTTACATGGACATACTTAACAGTTGGTGTCAACTCAAAAGTCTCATTCAAATCAACACGCACACCAAAAGTATTACTACCGAAACGCGAACGCTGGATAGCAAGGATTTTAGATGAAGCATTAGGTTCAACACCCAACTGATCATCAACATATTTCAAATGATTATCTATAACGGCATAGTTTCCGTTCAACACACCCTTACGGAAAGGAGACTCCTCCCATGTGTCATACACTCCTATAGCCTTATAATCCTGATTCTCAAAAGTAATCTCTGTCTGCGCACCTGCCAACATAGGCACTGCCATACAAGCAAGCGCAAATATATTCTTCAATTTCATAGTCATTGCTTTTTATATATTAATAAACGCTTACCTTGCTTATCAACGGACAAGCCTTACTATCCTCAATCTTAATGCGTACGCCCATAACCTCGAATCCATCACCATAGCTGTTTGCAGTACTGCTGTTAAGAGGAATGATACGCTTGTAACCTACAGTAGTAGTCTCGACACCGGTTGCACGACGTGTCCAATTTACGCCATCTTGTGTAGTCTCAACGGTAAACTTTTTCACACGCTGTCCCTTTGCGATATACTCCATAAGCTCGACGTAACGTATTATCTTAGCCTCGTCCCATGTAAGAGTGATGACAGCCTCTGTAGTTCCGTCATTTGTAGCCCAATATGTATCCTTGTTGCCGTCAATCATATTGTTAGCCTCATAGTTACGCGCGGCACCCGCATTACGGGTTTCGCTTACCTCAACTTTAGCACTCTTTGCAAAATCGTTTGTGAGACGTTCTCTGATGAGATTTCCCATGCCTTTGAGAGAATTTACAGAAGCATCGGGAAGAACACCTGCCTTGTTGGGAGGAATATTAAGAATAAGAGTTGAATTGCGACCAACAGTCTCAAGATACATCTGGAACAGACGCTCCGGAGTCAAAGGAGACTCACCGTCATGATAGAACCATCCTCTGTTTGTAGCCTTGGCATCGCTCTCACCGGGTAGCCAGAACCAACCATTCTCTGTACCGTACATACCGTTGCTTTCAGGAGCATAGTCACGGTTCTCGGGCGACCAGTTTGTCTGACCTGCCCAACCGGCCTCGTTACCAATCCAACGTGCCTCACCACCGACACCCCACATCACACAATCGGGACATACCTTGTGGATACTGTCACGCAAGTTAGGAACATCGTAGTATGTAGCACGGTCAACGCTAATAGTTGTATTGCGACCACCATAGTAACCGTTACCACCATTTGCACCGTCGAACCACATCTCGAACTGATCTGTACCATACTGTGCAAGCTCGGCACACTGACGGAGGAATACATCCTTTACATATTTATCAGTACCATAGTGAACACTGTTGCGGTCCCATGGAGAGATATAGAAACCATACTTCATATCCAACTCCTGTGCAGCCTTTGCAAAGTCACGTGGAATGTTTGTGTTACGTCCAAAATCGTTTCCTGACTTTGTTACATTGTGGTCAGTTGTTTCTGTAGGCCACTGACAGAAACCATCGTGATGCTTTACCACCGCAATACCACCGCGCATACCAGCCTCTTTGGCAACCTCGAGCCACTGACGTGGATTGGGAGCGGCTGTAGGAGCAAAACGTTTGGGATCTTCATTTCCCATACCCCATTCCTCACCTGTGTAAGTATTCATACCATAGTGATAGAATGCATAGAACTCTGTTTCCTGCCACTTCAACTGACGTGGATGCGGAACCGGATGCACCGGAACCGGTTCATTATCGGGATTTGCAGGAGCTTCCGCTTTAAGCTGCAACTGAGCCGATGCTCCAAAAGGAACCATCATTCCCAAAACCAATAAAGATGTAAATAATTTTTTCATTGTATAAATTTTGGTTAGTTAATTAAATTACACATAACAAACTTATGCATAGTACACATTTATGTGCAAATCTAAAAAAAAAAAAAAAAACAGCAAGTATTTATACAAAAATTAAATAACGTATGTTTTTTTTAGCTTAAGAGAGCAAGAACATCAAGCAAAGTACCACAATAAGGCTCTATACTTTCCTTACGCATAAGAACACCCTCGTCGGCATGCAAATTACCTTTTGCCGGAATACAGAAAGAGAAAACAGGAATGCCATATTCGCTGTAACACCACGACTCATCAGGTTCAGCATCATGCTCAAAAGCATATTTCACGGCAGAATCCTTTATTATACCGACAATACTATATGCAGTAAACATATCGACAGCATTGTCATTTTCAATCGTAAGACAAGCCCCGGTATTCCACCCTACATTTGTAACATCGAGCACTACGGCAAACTTTATGCGACATTGCATTTTTCCAAGAGCAAGAACCGTTTGCACCGCACCCTGTGAATCGCGTTCCTCATCACCGGTAAAAGAAATAACAACATTGTCGGGAAGCGTTCCGGCAAGCATTTGCCACAATATTGCGGCATTACCGAAACTGTTATCGAAAGTACCACGCAGATAATCTCCCTCATCGTTACAGAAACAAGAAGAATGAAGCGAATCGACGTGCGATGAGACCAACACCACACCATTCTTCTCACAAAAATCGCGCCTGGCATATACAAGAGCAAGCGGTTCACGCGCAACAACCTTGTAGGCTGAGCCATCAAGCAAGCGTTCAATCACCGAAATACGGTCATCTGTCACAAACTCCTTGCCGTTATCCTTACAATCCACAGTAACGGCATCAAGAAGTTCTATAAACCTCGCCGTTCTATCCATTCTGTTCGGGTTTTTCTATACGCAAATCGTTACGGCTCGCTATGACAAGTTTTTCGTAGCGTTCCACAAGACGTGGCAGACGCGACAGACGCATCGAGAGACGAACCATGCAATCGTTGTCGAATATCTGTTCCACCACTTTCGGTTCCTCCTCCTTGACAATTCGCAGCACCTCATTGAGCAGAGGATAAGAAAATTTGAGGACTATTTCTCCGTTTATTGTTTTTTCGATATGCTCCACAGCCTCAAGAGCCTCAGCAGCGGCAGCACGATAAGCCACGATAAGACCGCTGGTACCCAATTTGACACCACCGAAATATCGCACCACAATCACAAGCACATTGGTGAGTTCCTTGCTGTGTATCTGCCCCAATATAGGCTTGCCTGCCGTTCCCGAAGGCTCACCGTTATCGTTGGAGCGTTCATTCTCGCCACGCTCGCCCAAGCGGTAGGCATAACAGACATGACGTGCATCGTAATATTTTTTTTGATACACCTCGATATACTCCTTCACCTGATCGATTGTGGTCACAGGAATGGCAAAAGCAAGAAACTTGCTTCGTTTCTCGGTGTATATAGCCTCGCCCTGTTGTTCTATTGTCTTATATATATCCGGTTCAAGCATAATCTCATTTTTTTGCAAAATCCCTCATACAACCCACAAGCTCCGCAACACCCTCCAACGGCATAGCATTATAGCACGAAGCCCTGAAACCACCCACGGAACGATGTCCGGTTATGGCAACCACACCGCGTGAAGCAGCATACTCCACAAAAGATTTTTCAAGCTCTTCATATCCCGGTGCCATAACAAAATCGATGTTCATATATGAGCGGTCTTCGCCATTCACAGTTGCACGGAACATAGGATTAGCATCAATTTCACTATACAGAATTTCCGCACGTTGCAAAGCACGGCGTTCCATTTCTGCCACACCACCCTGCTCCTTCACCCAACGCATATTACAAAGAGCCGTATAAATAGGCAATGTGGGAGGAGTATTGAACATAGAGCCGTTTGCTATGTGTACACGATAATCGAGTATCGAAGGAATAGCACGTTCCACACTGCCCAAAGCACTCTCTTTTACTATAACGAACGACATTCCCGACTGTGCGAGATTCTTTTGCGCCCCACCATATATACAACTGTACTTTGACACATCGACGGGGCGCGAAAGTATATCGGACGACATATCCGCAATCACAGGGACAGGTGAATCAAAATCGGCATGCAGTTGCGTACCGTAAATAGTATTGTTTGATGTGACATGCAGATAATCGGCATCCGTGGGAATATTAAAGTCTTTTGGAATATAACAGAAATTTCTGTCGGCAGAGGAAGCCACCTCCACCACTTCACCAAAAAGCCCTGCCTCTTTCATTGCCTTTGAAGCCCATGTTCCGGTATTAAGATAAGCCGCCTTTCGGTTGAGAAAATTATATGGTACCATACAGAAATGCATGCTTGCACCTCCGCCAAGAAAAAGCACCTCATATCCGGCAGGCACATCGAGCAGTTCCTTCAAAAGGGCACGTGCCTCATCCAATATCGGCTTGAACTCCGCCGAACGGTGGCTGAGTTCCATAAGCGATAACCCCATGCCCTCATAATCGAGAACAGCAGAAGCCGTTGCCTCCACCACTTCACGAGGCAACATAGACGGACCGGCATTGAAGTTATACTTTTTCATCTATTATTTCAAATTCGTTTCAGCAAGCGAAGATATACAAAATTGCACTATAAACAAAATTCCTCAAAGCGCATGCTTCGAGGAATTTCATTTATATATACTACGAGTTACTTTACAAGTACCTTTTTACCGTTTACAATATATATGCCACTCTTGGTAATATTCTCTACACGACGACCAAGAATATCATAGACAACTTTATTTTCAGCATCATCAGCTACATTTTCAATGCCGGTAGCCGCTTCAGAAACAACCCAAGTATAATTAATACCAGAGAAATTCTTGGTTTTAGAATCGCCATACTTGACATTTATATCAAAACCATACAATAGACATGTACAAGGTTCTGTGACAGGAGTTGTAGTAACATACTTCAACTGATTAGCAGGCAATTCCGGATCATCGACATAGCTGAAAGAAACATAATTAAAACTAAATTCAGTAGTCTTTTCAAGATACAATATTTTACCATTAGGAGCAACATCCTCACTGAATGTAATGATAATTTCACTAAGTGATTCAACCTCACCCACAGCAGGTGTTATATCTACAATTGTAAGAGGCTGTTCGTCTGTAGAGTTTTGTGCTTGAACGGTTGCTGTAACTGCAAATACAAGCAACATTAAAAATGATGTAAATTTTCTCATAAGCATTTAAAAATTTAATTATAGAATATTTTCGGATTGCAAAGATACAATAATCTGTAAAATAACGAAATAAATACTAAAACAATTAATCGATTTTTTTTAGAATTCAATAAAAAGTGCTTATTTTCTTGCCGGCATGACAAGAGTTTTCAACCCTTTTATTTTTTGCCCCTCCACAGCCTTTATCACGGCACGCATACGGTTGAGTTTTACTGCCACATACGAATAGTTGTCAAAAACAAGGATTGTACCCACTTCGTCGGCACGCAAACCGCCCTTTTTCATAAAGAATCCGGCAAGATCACCACGGCTCAGTTTGTCGCGTTTTCCCTTACCTACATACAATATCGCCCATTCGGGATTTGCAGGAAGAACATTGCGTTTAGGCAATGTGTATTCTTCAAGATTTTCGGGAACAAAATCAGGAAGCGACTTGTTTTCGAACGAGAAGAGATAGACAGCACCGTCGGCATCCCAACGTGCCGTACGTCCGTTGCGGTGAGTGAAAGTCTCGGCAGTCATAGCACGCTGATAATGAACTACATGCTTGACATCCTTTATATCAAGACCTCGTGCTGCCAAATCGGTACTTACAAGAATATTGGAATTTCCACATTTGAAGCGAAAGAGCGAAAGTTCGCGTTGCTTCTGTTCGAGCGCACCATGATAGGCAACACAGTTCAAGGATAATTTCGTAAGATATTTATAGACCTCTTCAACCGTCTCTCTGAAATTACAGAAAACGATAGCCGGTTCACCGTTGAACGAGCAGAGCAGTGAAAAAAGATTTTCAAGACGTTTTTCGGGTGTTGTAGTCAAAGTGTAGAACGATGTACGTACAACGGGTTGCTCGCTTACTGCGCGGAAATCAAGTTTTTCGACACCGGCAGTGGCAAAATCCGGGATTTCTGGAGCATCGGTAGCCGACAGAAGAAAGCGCGATTTTGCATCGGGCAACCTTTCTACAAGTTTCTGCATCTCCTCCTGAAAGCCCATTTCAAGACACTTGTCAAACTCGTCGATTACCAACAAAGAGCACTTGTCAGTAGCGAAATAATTATGATTGAGATGGTCGAGCAAACGACCCGGAGTACCTATCACCACAGCCGGCATTGCTCCGCCAAGCGAAGCCATCTCCTGCTCCAAAGGACGACCGCCATAGAATGCCACTGCATGAAAAGGAGTAGCCATGGCGCGCCACACCTCAAAAACCTGTCTTGCAAGCTCACGCGAAGGCAGCACCACAACTGCCTGTACCTTATCACACGAAGCATCGAGCCTCTCGAGCAAAGGCAACAGAAAGGCGATTGTTTTTCCTGTACCCGTAGGCGAAAGAAGCACCATACTCTCATTTTTACGGCAATGAACTATTGCCGCCTGTTGCATGTCATTGAGTTCTTTAATTCCCAACTTACCCAATGACACATTCTGTATTTTTGTCATTTCCATTTTCATATATATAAACGGCTTATCATAAAAAGCCTGTCAGTTTCACCCCTTTAAATAAGGCAATAATATAAATGTTGACCCAAACACTTAAAATTCCGCGCAAATGTCATATCGACCGTAGCGGAGATATCTCAACATCTTTTTGGAGATCCCTCACATTCATTCGGGATGACAAGTTCGCAAAGAAAATAAGTTACAAACCAACTGCTAAATTATTAATTAAAAATTCAATATAACAGAGCAAATATTTGACGAACAGGTACTATATAAAACAATAAAACAAACTATTCGCCAACTAAATATTTATTCACCTATTTTATTGATATTCCATTTATTAAAACACAACAAATTCAATATTTTTCAAAAGACATCACTCAGATACAATGTCAAGATTATAAAAGGGTGAAAATTCAACAAAAGCGATATCAAAATATTCCCGACGCAAAATTAACCATTCCGCACCAATAGCCGAAACAAATAGGACAAAAATTACAAACTCTGCCATTTTGACACTGTATTGTCACATATATTTGTATCTATTTTTAAATAATGTCTGCCAAAACTTCATTGGCAAACTATTTGTTGTAAACAAAAGTAGAAAACAGAAATTGATTGAATCATGAGCAATACAGAGAAAGAAATTCAGGACGAGAACATCAATATTGACATTGATGCGACAAACGAGGAGGTGACAAACGAAGAGAACAATGCCACAGAACAGGAAAACATTGAGCTGACAGAGGAAGAGAGACTTCAGAAAGAGCTTAATGAGGCAAACGAAAAAATAGCGACACTCGAGGACAAATATCTGCGACAGGTTGCAGAATTCGACAACTACCGCAAACGTACAATCAAAGAGAAAGCCGAACTGATAAAGAACGGCGGTGAACGTGCCATAGAATCGATTCTGCCCGTGCTCGACGATTTTGAGCGCGCTCTTGCCAACATGGCAAAGGATGAGAATGCAGCTGAGATTATGACAGGCGTAGAACTTATCTACAACAAATTCACCGGCATCCTCAAACAGAACGGATTGCAGAAGATTGAGACAGAGGGTGCTGATTTCAACACCGATTTCCATGAGGCTATTGCAATAATACCGGCGCCGAACGAAGCATTGAAAGGCAAGGTATTGGATTGTGTTCAAGCAGGTTATACATTAAACGATAAAGTAATACGTCACGCAAAGGTTGCTGTTGGCGAATAATTATAGAGTATGGCAAAACGAGATTACTATGAAGTGCTTGGCGTTGACAGAAACGCATCGGCAAATGACATAAAAAAGGCGTACCGCAAATTAGCTATCCAGTATCACCCTGACAAGAACCCGGGCGACAAAGAGGCTGAAGAGAAGTTTAAGGAAGCAGCAGAGGCATACAGCGTGCTGAGCGATGCTGACAAAAAGGCACGTTACGACCAATTCGGTTTCGAGGGCGTAAGCGGAGCAGGTGCTGGAGGATTCAGCGGTGCTGGTATGGATATGAACGACATATTCTCAATGTTCGGCGACATCTTTGGCGGACGCGGAGGATTCAGCGGATTCGGCGGCTTTGGAGGTGGCAGTTCAGCCCCACAAAAGCACCGTGGCAACGACCTTCGTGTAAAGGCAAAACTCACACTACAGGAGATTGCCAATGGAACGACAAAAAAGTTCAAGCTAAAGAAATATGTGGCATGTACCCACTGTAACGGTAGCGGAGCCGAGGGCAACTCATACGAGACCTGTCCTGAATGTAAGGGAACAGGACGCATAATCCGCACCCAGCAGAGTTTCTTTGGCATGATGCGAAGCGAGGTTGCCTGTCCACATTGCGGCGGTGAAGGAAAGATTATAAAGAACAAATGTTCTCACTGCCACGGCGAGGGTATAGTTCTTGGCGAGGAGGTTGTTGAGATACAGATTCCGGCAGGCGTGGTTGAAGGCATGCAACTCTCTATGCGCGGTAAAGGAAATGCCGGAAAACGTAACGGCATAAACGGCGACTTGCTCATTGTAATAGAAGAGGAGAAACATCCTGAGCTTATACGCGATGAGAACGACCTTATCTACAGCCTGTTGCTCGACATCCCGACAGCCACTTTGGGTGGTTTTGCCGAGATACCTACAATCGACGGCAAGGCAAAAGTGACAATCGACCCGGGAACACAGCCTGGCAAAGTATTGCGATTGCGAGGCAAAGGTCTTCCCACACTCAACGGATACGGCAAGGGTGACATTGTGGTAAACATCAGCGTTTACATCCCAGAAGTACTCTCAAAAGAGGAAAAGAAAACCATAGAAAGCTTTAGAGAGTCTGACAATTTCAGACCCACAGAGAGCGTAAAAGAGAAGATTTTCCGTCGCTTCAAAAGTTTTTTCGATTAAAAATGAGATAAAGGTATGACATACGACGAGACTGTCACATATCTGTTCAACTGCGCACCGCCCTTTCAACAAGTTGGCGGTGCTGCTTACAAAGAGGGGTTATCCACGACAATAACACTTGATAACCATTTGGGCAATCCACACAGAAAGTTCCGCACCATACATGTTGCCGGAACAAACGGCAAAGGCTCCACATCACACACCCTTGCCGCGATATTGCAGGAAAGCGGATACAAGGTGGGACTATACACATCGCCTCACCTCATTGATTTCAGAGAGCGAATGAGAGTGAACGGCACTCCCGCGAGCAAGGAGTATGTAATGGATTTTGTAGAGAGACACAGAGCATTCTTTGAACCGTTGCAGCCATCGTTTTTTGAACTGACTACAGCTATGGCATTCAACTATTTTGCCGAGCAGAATGTGGATGTTGCAGTAATAGAGGTGGGACTTGGCGGACGGTTGGACTGCACCAACATCATCACCCCCGAGCTTTGCATCATAACAAACATAAGCCCCGACCACACACAATTCCTTGGTAACACTCTGCAAGAGATTGCGAGTGAAAAAGCAGGAATAATAAAGAACGGAATACCGGTGGTTATAGGCGAAACAACAATAGAGACCAAAGAGGTTTTCGCACGCAAAGCCAAAGAGAGCAACGCGCCCATAACATTTGCAGAAGAAGAGGCTTTACTAACCTCAGCAACACCCATGGAGAATGGCTACAGATACAGTTCAACCGTTTTTGGCGAGTTTTGCGGAGAACTTGGTGGCGACTACCAGCAGAAGAACACAAACACCTTGTTGTCGGCTATAAACATTCTGCGTGGTAAAGGATTCACCATAACAGAAGAATCACTGCGAAAAGGTTTTACAAATGTATGCAAACTGACAGGCTTGATGGGACGCTGGCAGAAGATACAGGACTCACCACGTGTAGTATGCGATGCAGGGCATAATATAGGTGGAATAAAATATATTACCGAACAGCTTTCACGAGTCGATTGCAGGCAGTTGCGTATTGTCTTTGGAATGGTAAACGATAAGGACATTACAAGCGTGCTGAAAATGATGCCTAAAAACGCAGAATACTACTTTACTCAGGCAAGCATAAAGCGCGCCATGCCGGCAGATAATTTGAAAAACATGGCAGAAAGGTTCGGTCTCATGGGCAACAGCCACCCCAATGTAAAAGAGGCATTGAAAGCCGCCTTATCCGACAGTTCAGACGATGATTTCATTTTTGTAGGAGGAAGTTGCTTCATTGTCGCCGACCTGCTTGTCGCGCTTAACAAATAGCTTTTTCCCTAAAAAATAAGCAGTTAACGATAACAATATTTCCGACGGGGTTGCCTATTCGGAAATATTGTTAATTTTTTATCCCGATTTTCTTTGAGATAAAACGAATTTTTACTTTATTTGCGAGGAAATAGCTATTTAACCAATTTATAATATGAATTGTACTGAAAATATCTCGCAGTTAAAGGCTGCCGATTTCAAGAAAAACATCGGCGGTAAAGAAACAGCACTCTACATCTTGAAGAATTCACAGGGGTGCGAAGTTGCAATCACAAATTACGGCGGTGCGATATGCAGCATCATGGTTCCCGACAAGAACGGCAATTTTGCCAATGTAATCCAGGGACACGACAGCATCGACAATCTCTTGAACAGCCCTGAGCCATTCCTCAGCACTCTTGTAGGTCGCTACGGCAACCGCATCTGCAAAGGAAAGTTCACAATCGACGGCAAAGAGTACAATCTTGCAATCAACAACGGTCCTAACCACTTGCACGGTGGTCCTACAGGTTTCCACGCAAGAGTATGGGATGCAGAACAGCTTGATGCACAGACACTCAAACTTCACTATTTGTCAGCAGACATGGAAGAGGGATTCCCCGGCAACCTTGACGTGACAGTAGTATATACATTCACTGACGAAAACGAACTCAAAATCGAATATACCGGCACTACCGACAAAAAGACCATCGTGAATCTCACAAGCCATGGTTTCTTCTCACTCTCAGGTATTGCCAACCCTACAGCTACAATTGACAATCTCATTTGCGAAATCAATGCAGATTTCTTTGTGCCCATCGATGACACATCTGTTCCTTACGGTTGCATAGCACCGGTAAAGGGTACAGCATTCGACTTTACCACTCCTACAGAAGTGGGTGCGCGCATCGACGCTGACGAAGAGCAAATCAAGCATGGCGCAGGTTACGACCACTGCTATGTATTGAACAAGAAAGAGGTTGGCGAATTGAGCTTTGCAGCAAAAGTTACTGAGCCTGTAAGCGGCAGAACCATGGAGGTTTACACCACAGAGCCGGGTGTTCAGGTATATACATCGAACTGGCACAGCGGTTTTGCAGGAGCACATGGTGCTACATTCCCAAAACGCAGTGCAATCTGCTTTGAGGCACAGCATTTCCCCGACTCTCCAAACCGCGCACACTTCCCAAGCGTAGTGCTTTGCCCAGGCGAAGAGTACAAGCAGGTTACCGTATATAAGTTCGGTGTTGAGAAGTAATTTATTAATTAGGAAATAAAAACATTAATAATAACTAAAATCTAAAAAATCATGAGTAATCAAAAGAAACAATGGGGAGCTATCATCGTTATGATTGCACTCTTCGCAATGATTGCCTTTGTGACAAACCTTTGTACACCTATGGCAACCATCATCAAAAACCAGGGCGAGATTTCAAACGTACTTGCACAGATCGGTAACTACGGTAACTTCGTTGCTTACCTTATCATGGGTATCCCTGCAGGTATGCTTATCGCAAAATTCGGCTACAAGAAGACTGCGCTTATCGGTTTGGCAGTAGGTGCTACCGGTATCCTTATCCAGTGGGTAAGCGGTTTGCTCGATGTTGAGCAGAACTTGGGTCTTGTATTTGCAGTTTATCTTATAGGTGCTTTCATCGCAGGTCTTTGCATGTGTATCCTCAACTGCGTTGTAAACCCAATGCTTAACCTTCTCGGTGGTGGCGGTAACAGCGGTAACCAGCTCATCCAGATTGGTGGTGTGTTCAACTCATCTGCAGCTGTAGCTTGCTACATCCTTATGGGTGCTCTTATCTCTGACGCAACAAAAGCTAAGATTGCAGACGCAACTCCAGCTCTTATGATTGCTCTTGCAATCTTCGTTATTGCATTCATCGTTATCCTCTTCACCAAGATTGACGAGCCAGAGCAGGCTCCTGTTCAGATCAGCCTTATCAAGGGTGCTATGAGTTACCGTCACTTTGCTCTCGGTGCTTTGGCAATCTTCCTTTACATGGGTATCGAGGTTGGTGTTCCCAACGCAGTACAGCAGATGTTGACATCGGCTCCTTACTCTATTCCAGCAGGTACAGTAGGTATGATTGTTGCCGTTTACTGGTTTATGATGCTTATCGGCCGTTTCGTTGGTGCATCTATCGGTAACAAGGTATCAAGCCGTGCGATGATTACAACAGTGTCTATCGCTACATTGGTTTTGGTATTGTTCGGTATGTATGCTCCGGCTGATGTTCTCGTTGTATTCCCTGGGGTTGATTGGGGTAAGCTCGAACTTATCTGGCAGGATATCCCTGTAGGTATATTCTCAT
>JAGBSZ010000180.1 GCA_017631585.1 Bacteroidaceae bacterium | reverse complement strand
GTCACGTTCCAACAGGTACTCTGAGCCATAGTAGTAAGGTCCATAACCATTATACATCAAAGCAACAGCATTAACCTCCTTGTCCCAAAATAGAATGTCAAAGTAAGTTGAACCATTGTCTTCCACAAAGCATGCCTGAGAATATGTAGAGAACAACTTTGTTGACGGCTGCAATACCGCATCATATACCGGAAGACCATACATTTTGCCATCGGCAGAAAGGAGATGATATGAAACACCGGCTGCACTTAAAGATGGAATCATAAGCTTGGTAGGCTTGAATCCTTCATATTCACCTGTACTCTCAATAATATTTTCCATAACAAATGTCTTGTCGTTAAGGAAATATATTGTAGGATTATCACCGGCTGTTTCACTACCCTGACATGCAATAACTACAGAACCTGTTGTCTGCACAATGTCAGAAGGATTTGATGCAAATAGAACATCCTCGTTATTCATGGAGAAGCAGTCATATTCATAAAATACTCCTTTCTCTTCCGTGTTCAACGGAGTTCTCATAAAAGCAAGCATTGAGGAACCATTTTCATCCTTGCTAAGAACAGTCAAACCCTCCTCGTAAGGAGAATTTACATTTATCGTAAATGGGAAGAATGTTTTTCCATCCTCATTCTCTACAATAAGACGTGCGCTGAACACGCCCAACTTATTTCCCACAAAAACAAGGTCTGCCTCTGTAGAAAAAACCTTCATATCAATCTCCCATGTATATTTAAGCTCTTTGGGAGTGTTTTTTTGTGAGATTACAGGAGAAATTGTCAAAACATCATTCTTCTCGATATTATACACAGAATCTATTCCGGATTCTATTATAATATCAGATATTGGTTTGGTTGCATCGGTACTCTTGTCATCAAAACAAGATACCAACAAAGGCAACAATAATAAAAGTAAGCTATATTTTATATTTTTCATAACAGTGCTTTTTTATTCGTCTTTAGATGGAGCATAAGGATTAGGGAAATCAAACGGATAGTCGGAATACAATGCCAAAATTTCCTCTCTGTTCGCTTCATTGCTGAAATATTTATACAACGGAGCAAAAACATACTTTTGCATTATAGGCAAATATGGATAGAACTGAGCGAAAGGTACTTTTTCGAGATTCTCACCTCCATAATACTCCACCATTTTCCAATATGTCTCTTCCATATTTGGTTCATCCTTTATTGTCTTGAAAAGTTCAACCACTTTCATATATGTATAAGGATGCCAGCTGCCAAGATGTGAATGAGGATTTCCCGGTACCCATATCTTATCACCTTTGTAATTCAACCATTCAGGAGTATCGATAGCATTGTCAAATTCAAGAATACGCATTTGACTTTCAGGAGAGAGTGTAGGAGTGAAATCGTCGTTCTCCACCAATTGCATACAAAGACGGTATTTCACATATCCGTTTTCATAATCACCCTCAAGATTATCGCGCAGGATTGTCACAGGGATATATCCTGTAATTGAATCAGGCTGTATATATGCCTTACCAATAGTATAATGTACACCTTCTACAGCAGTTGTTGAATCCGGATTCACAACAAAAGAAACCTCACGTACATTTTTACTTGGAACACCCATTATCATGAAAGGAACCTTGAACTCGTAACTTGTAATCTCCAATGGAGTCACGCTGAAAGAATATTTCAATGTATCCTTTGTAAAATATACACCACTATGAGATGTATCATATTTCAGATAGTTCTCCTGGCAAGCGGAAAAAAACAACATTGCCGGCAATGCCAAGGCAACAAACAGTTTGTTTATAATATTTTTCATATATCGTTCTTTGAATATTAATAACGGCTTTCTTTCTCTGCATCGGGAACAGGCACAACATATATGTTCTTGCTTGCCTCGTAAGTTGTAGCACCATCAAAAGATACTATAGGCAAGTTCAGACGCTTCATATTGAAGAATGTCTGTCCTTCACCAATATACTCCTTGAAACGTTCATCGTTTATACGCGCTATTGTAAGCAGATTTTCAACTGCAACATCTCCGTCTGCAATAGTTTCAGGCTCGGTGGGTTCAGGCTCTGTGGGCTCGTCAATGGTTTCACCCAATGCAATAAGTCCACGATGTTCGCGTACAGTGTTATAATAACCAAGAGCAGCATCATAATCACTCTCAAGCAGAGCCTCGGCAAGGATATAATACATTTCGGGAACACGTATCATGTTTATACCTCTGATAAGATAATCGGGGGTAGCCTCATCACGTAACTCGTATATATTGGTAAGTTTACTCAAACGATACACATCAGATGCACCGACAGCCGCAGAGAAGTAAGCATCAATACGGAAATCATTACCGGAATTGTCACGTTCATAGATTGTCGCATAGTCATTACGTATATTTAACGAATAACGCGTTGTTGTCTGCTGCAACTTTGCATATACCTGAGTATAGAAACCGGGATGATAAACACCGAAGATACACTCCTTTTTAGAAAGCACTCCGGCAAGGTCGTCCTGAACCTCTGTTTTTTCCTTTAAGGTATATTTACCATCTTCAATAACCTTTTTCGCATACTTGACAGCATTCTCTTTGTCGCCCTTTGTCATATATACACGTGCAAGTGTAGCCCAAACGGCACGCTTGCTGAAGTGGATTTGACGGTCGAGCATAAAATTGCTTGTATTCTCAAATTCATCCTCATTTTCAAGCAACAACTCAGCCTCGTGCAAATCACCAAGGATGTGTTCGTAGTTCTTTTCAAGACTCTCAAAGTCGGGAGTTTTCAAAGAGAACTCTGTAGCATAAGGAATACCTTCTGCCTCAGGATTAACGGTATATTGCTCTGCAAACAGACGGATAAGGTCAAAGTGCATGAATGCACGCAAACCAAGAGCCTCACCGCGGTAAATTGTATAAGGGTATCCCTTTGCATCTGCAACCAATGGAGCATCAAGCACACTGTTCACATTTGAGATATTCCTGTACATTGCAGTCCATACTTCCTCGAATATCGACTTTACGTTTGTATTCTCATACTCGAACTTGCCAAGTGCCTCAATGACAGTATTTCCACCACAATGCAGATTGTGCGCAAGAACCTCAAGAGTCTGGAAGTGGAGTTCCTGACCATAGAGTGTTGTTGAGCGCAACTGTGAATATACACCATACATAGCATCTTCGATACCCTGCGGTGTCGAAAGCTGAGGGTCTCTTTTTGACTGACCTTCGGGAGTTATATCCAAGAAATTCTCGCAAGATGTTGTTGCAAAAAGAGCAACAAACAGATATATTATATATTTCATCTTATTCATGCCCGTAAATCTTTAAAGTGTAACATTCAGATAGAACTCACATCCCTGGCTGTAGAGGTAATCGGTACCGCGCTCAATCTTCACTGTTGAAAGACGCAGTATATCGGTAAAGTTCACACCTACGCGCAGATTACGCAACTTGATGCGCTTGCAAATATTGTCACTGAACTCATAGCTGATGTTGAGCGAACCAAGCGACAAGGTATTCTCTTTCTCGGCAAAACGGTCGGTTTGCTCGGGACGTGAACTGTCGGCAATATCCTTGTAGATTGCATGGTCTCCCGGCTGTTTCCAACGATCCTCGAACACACGCTTGTCGGCATTATACTCAGGATTAGCACCCTCAACCTTTGTTACACGTGTTGTATTATACACCCATGCTCCCAAGCGGAAACTGAACAGAGCATAAACACTGAACCCTTTCCAATAGAGGTTGGTTCCCGCAGTACCCGAGAATGCAGGTTCTGTATCACCGATAAGCACCTTGTCGGCTGGGTCGTATTTGAATGTATATTCGCCGTTGCGCTTGATATAAATTTCCTTACCTGTAGCAGGGTCGATTCCGGCAGAACGTACAAGTTTCAATGCTGAAACGCTCTCACCCTCGGCATACTGTGGCAGAGGAGTTACATACAGGTCGGCATTCTCCTGGTTGTTCTTGTTGATTTCCTCAAGAGCCTTGTCAATCTTGGTTATCTTGTTGCGGTTAGCGTAACCGGTGGTTGACAATCTCCAATAGAAATCGTTGGTACGGAATATATAGCCGTCGAGCTGATATTCGATACCCCTGTTCTCCATCTCACCGAGATTTGATTTTGCAGTGGTAACACCGGTAGATGGTGCCATAGCCTTATCAAGCAAAAGGTCGGTTGTCTTGCGGATATAAGCATCAAGAGTAAAGTTAAGACGGCGGTCGAACATACTCAAATCCAATCCCACGTTGTATGTAAATGTACGCTCCCACGTCAAATCGATATTACCGATGGTCATAGGCACAGCACCGATACCGTTCTTGTACTCATAATCGTTCAAATACTGGTACATGGTTATAGCCTGGAAGGGGCTGAAGCTCACCTTACCTGTATAACCGGCACTGCCACGCACTTTGAAAACATCGAAATTCTTTTTCACATGTCGCATAAAGCCCTCGTTCATGATATTCCAGCCAAGACCGGCAGACCAGAAGTGACCGTAACGGTTGTTCTCACCAAACTGCGAAGAACCTGTTGTACGCCATGTGGCATCGACGAAGTAACGGTTACGCCAAGAGAAGTTTCCTGTTGTGAAGAAACCAACATCGGCTGTCTCTGAAATAGTTCCGTAAGGCTTGCCGCTTGCAGGATAGCCTACTGCATTGCCGATGAACGAAAGATTGTCATTGAAATAACCTATGGTCTGGAAGGATTCGCTCTTGCTGTCGGAGTAGTTTATCTCCCAACCGGCAGAGAGGCTTACAAGCGACTCATCCTTGAAGAACTTGTTGAAAGTACCAACAACATTACCATTATAGCTTATGCCCTTTGAAGTACCTTTTGTATATGAGCCCTTCTGCGACAATTCTGTAACATTCTTGAATGTACGTGAATCGGGGGAAATAAAGTTATCGTTCCAACCGATATCGCTTGACAAATTGAAGTGACCTGTCAAAAGGAACATCTTGCTTATATCCCAACGGAAATCGGTGCTGTTAGAAAGAACACGCTCACCGCTGGTAGAGAAACTGCCAAGAGTAGCCTCATACAACGGGTTATCCAAATCCCATGCAAGGTTATTGTTGGGCTTGCCGTTTTCATCAAACATTCTGTCGTAAGGGTTCATTCTTACATACTGCGAGAAAGAGCCGTAAGGAGAATCCTTCACGCTGAGTTGCTGATATGTGGTACGGTTAGAAATCGTAAATGTACTGATATAATAATCGAGTTTAAAACCTACACTGTAACGCTTACGGTAGTCACCCTTCATTACACCACGTGTGTCGCCAAAACGACCTGTAAGTTCGTAGCGCAAATTTGCTGCACCACCATACACACGCAATGAATGG
>JAGBSZ010000179.1 GCA_017631585.1 Bacteroidaceae bacterium | reverse complement strand
GTAGAGACGTTTATCTGCGCCTTACCTAACTTACCTTTTTTGGTAGTGATAACAATTACACCATTTGCCGCACGCGCACCATAAATTGCAGTAGCAGCGGCATCTTTCAACACGGTAATATTCTCTATATCCGATGGGTTTACACCGGCTATCGATGTCTGATATATGTTATCGATATCTTTCAGTTCCTCCATTGCCGGAATATCAGTACCCTCCAACGGCATGCCGTCGAGTACCCACAATGGGTCCTGAGTACCCATCAATGAGGCTGTACCACGTATTCTTATTTTTACAGGAGCACCCGGCGCACCATTTGAAACAACGGTAGAAAGACCTGCAACCTGTCCGGCAAGTGCCTGGTCGATATTTGTTATAGCACCAATCTTTCCGTCGGCGATATTCACAGTTGTCACAGCCGAAGTAAGGCGACGGCGTTCTATATTCTGATAACCGGTAATGACAACTTCGTTTATCTTGTTTGAATTGGAACGAAGCACCACAGTATATTCGCTCTTTTCCGGAACTAATTTTACAAATTCTGTTTCATAACCAATAAATGTAACAGACAATTCAGTTGCAACAGTGGGAACATCAAGAGTGAATTTTCCGTCGATATCAGTTGCTGTTCCCAACACCGGAGCGCTCTCGTCGTCATTCACGACCTTGACTGTTGCACCTATCAGAGGCGTATTGTCAAAATCGCCGTCAAGCACTTTGCCGGTTATTGTCCGCATCTGCGCCGACAACGTAAACGGCAAAGTCAAAAGTAAAATAAAAGAAATAAAAATGTTCTTTATCATATTTACATCATTGTCATTTATTTTGGCAAATCAAGAGCATCCTGTATGCGCAATATCAAATCCTGGTAATGCATTTCGGTCTCTTTGTTTGCCGATTTTATCTTCTTTTTCAATAGATTCATAATGTTCAGTAACTCGGCACGTTTAATGCTTATGGCATCACTTGTGCGGTCAACCTGCCCCGAACTGAGCTTCAATGTACGTGGTGCCGATGACAATCCGCGCTCTATCATTGATTCCTCACAGCAGAAGCATCTTTTTTCAGCCTCGGCAAGCAGGTGATGTTCATTGTATCTGTCGGTAAGGCTCTTGTTGAGTTTCAATCCCTGACCTTCGGCTGCAGCTGTTATAAGCGCATCGACAAAACTCTTTTGCAAGCTGCGCTGCATTACATCGAGTTTCTTACCTCTTTTTGTTCTTGCAAAAATATGGTTATGCAGCATCTCCATCATATCATAAGCTGTAAAAGCCTTTTTACCATTCTTATACTCATTTTCAAGCATACGCATGATACGTTCGTTGCTCAACAAATCCCACAATACATAATTCTGCTGGTTACGCAGGAAGAAATTAGGATGTTCCTCGATAACGCCAATAGGAGTATTGCGCAAGAAGTATGTATAGTCTGTAACCTCTGCACCGAACAACCACTCAGGATATGAGAGCACATCATCAAGCAGGAATTGCACTGCATCTTTCTGACGCTTCTTTTCAACAAATTCGTATGTTTTTCTGCCGTCACCTACAATGGTGTTTTCCAAATATATACCACCCACGTTAGCCATTACATGATAATGGTACAGGCTCCACTGGAAAAGCACGCCCGAATAGAGTTTTGCTGCATCATCGTATGTCTGCGAAGGCTCTCCTGTTGTTGTCCACTCAATTACATTAGGTACGATTCTCTTCAAATTCTCAATACCCAGACGGGCAGCCTCCATGGCATTGTCACCAAGGTCCTCGCTCATTGCACGAGGATCAACGGCTGTTCGTGCCGATTGTGTTTCGCTATATCTGTAAAGCGGCTGATTATGTTCTTTAAGGAATTTGTCAAGTTCTGCCTTTGCAATATCCTCTGTAGGATACCAACGATAGCCCCACTCTATTGCCATGATGTCGTAAGGTCCGATATGTGGTGACAATACACTTACATTATCCTCGGGCTGAGCAATATAGTTGAATCGCGCATAGTCCATTATAGAAGAAGATGTTCCGCCTATTCTTGAAGTAAAGCTTGCAGAACGCAATGAATCCACCGAGTATGCAGCCGAAGCTCTCATATTGTGTCGCAATCCCAATGAGTGACCAACCTCGTGACATGCCACAAAGCGAGCCGCATCGCCCATAAGGCTATCTGGAAGATGATAAGTGCGTGCAGCAGGGTTCACCGCAGCTGTCTGAACAACAACCCACTCCTTCAACAACGACTGTACATTATGCCACCAGATGATATCAGCCTCGAGAATTTCACCCGAACGAGGGTCGATTGTCGATGGACCCATGGCATTCGCCTTTGTTGAAGCAGCATGTGTAAGAACAGAGTATTTCATATCGTCACCCTCGGCAGCAATACTGTCGGTATATTCGGCAACTCTTACAGCATTCTTGAATCCTGCCTTTTCAAAAGCAACATTCCACTCAAGGATACCTTTTTCAATATAAGGCATAAGATTCTTGGGCATTGCCTTGTCAACATAAAAGACGATAGGTTTTACAGGCTCAACAAGTTCACCACGCATATAAGCCTCTTTATCCGATGGCTCCAAACGCCAGCGTGTAACATAGTGCTTACGCTCCACCGATTGTTGTTTATCGGTATATTTCAAGTTAGATACAGTGAAATAACCTACTCTATTGCTCTCTTCGCGAGCCATCATAGGTTCTTCAGGCAACAGTGTCAATGTAGAGCTGACAACAGAAGTAACGTTTACGCTCGAATTTCCTTCAATAACTTTGGTAGTAAGTTCTGCTGCAGCAGTAAGATTGTCTCCAAAAGATTTTACAGAAATTATACGTGAAAGATTTGAAATAACACTTGTACCTAAGTTTATATTGTTGAAAAGGTCATTGATACATGTGTTTGAGCCATTGAAAAACTCATTTATCTGAAATACCACAGATTTTTTGTCAGGTGATACTGCATCAATCTTTATACGTGCCAGAATAGGGTTAACATAGTTGTCAGAAACCGATTCCATTATTACATCTCCGGCAGGAACTTCCGGAAGAATTCTTTGCTGACGTATTGTAACACGCTTCAATAAAGAATCCACTTCAAATAAAAGAGTCTGGTTCTGATATACTATACCTTTATTTACTCCGGCTTCATTAAGTTCCTGCTGAACCTTCTGAAGACGGTTTGTTACAAGAAAATCACGCCCCATTAGCTCCACAGGCATTTCAACATAGAATGTATCGCCTTTACATATTACATCGACAACCGAA
Source organism: Bacteroidaceae bacterium (assembly GCA_017631585.1). Taxonomy (GTDB): domain Bacteria; phylum Bacteroidota; class Bacteroidia; order Bacteroidales; family Bacteroidaceae; genus HGM04593. The sequence goes on along the minus strand of JAGBSZ010000179.1, from coordinate 3,332 downwards.
TTGCATTCAAAATGCTCTCTGCCGGTTATTTTTGTATAGATTGAATCATTTTTTGATACAATGTTATTCTCTGTAGAAGGCAAATTTTCCTTATGCATATCCATAGCAAAAGTACTTTCGCATATTCCCATTGCAGAAAGCATCGCCACAGTTGCCAACAAAATTCTGTTTTTCATATTTATAGTTTTTTATTGTCTTTTTTTCACTGGATTTCGTGTTTTTCAAGCACTGTTTAGAAAGAATTTGCAAAATTACTAAAAAAAATAAATATATACAAATTAGAAGTTTAGATACAAAAAAACTTTGGACTTTAGTGTTACATTTGATAATTTTGCATTGTTAATACAATTTAATCGATAAAAGGGGAAGAAAGAATGGAAAAGTTCACAAAGATTATATGCATCATATTCCTATTGTTTATTTCATGCAATGCATTTTCACAAAGTAACGCAACTGCAGGAAGCAGGCCAAAGGTGGGACTTGTATTGTCGGGAGGCGGAGCAAAAGGAGCAGCCCACATAGGCGTACTAAAGTACATAGAAGAGGCAGGAATACCTATAGATTATATTGCAGGTACCAGCATGGGTTCTATTGTAGGCGGAATGTATGCACTGGGATACTCATCGGATGAAATCCTTGACATCATCAGCCACGTGGACTGGAACAGACTGATAAGCAATAATGTAGATAGAAAGAAAATATCATTCAGTAACAAAAAGGAGAGTTCCACCCAATCCATAACAATACCATTTTCAACAAATACCGATGAAGAGGAATTGCAGTCAAGGTCATTCCGCAACTCACTGCCGAACGGAATTGTTTCCGGTGACAACATTATAAACCTGTTCAATTCACTTGCCATAGGATATTCCGACTCAATCCCATTCAATGAACTGCCTACACCATTCATCTGCATTGCCACAAATTTGATAAACGGAGAAGCAGACGTTCTCGACAAAGGTATATTCACAAAATCACTGAGAGCATCAATGGCAATACCGGTTCTGTTCGACCCGGTAAGAATAGGCAACACTCCATACATGGATGGAGGACTTGTATGTAATTTCCCCGCAGAACAGTGCAGAGCCATGGGAGCTGATTATATAATAGGTGTGAGCATGTCGCCGGAGTTGGAGGGAAACCCTAATAATTTGTCCTCAATCTTTTCTCAGATAAAGCAATTGAAAGTGATTATTACAGATAAAGACAATGCCCAATACCATCAGATGTGTGACATTTTCATACGTCCAGAACTCAAGGGAGTGGGAATGCTGAGTTTCGATGCAGAAAGCGTTGCAAAGGTAACTCAAAGCGGTTACGAAGCAGCATCAAAACAGAAAGATAATTTCAACTCTCTGAAAGAAAAGATTTTCTCTGAGGCACATTATGAATCCCCTGCCCCTTCAAACAAGAAAAAGGCAGTGAACATAATTAAAAACAAAGTCCTTGTATCCAAAATAGAGCTTAACGGCGTGGAAAAAGACATCGAAAAATGGATGCGTCGTGCCTGTACAATAAAAGTAGGCGACCATGTCTGCAAGGAGGACATTGACAAATCCGTTTCAATATATTATGGAACAGGCAATTACGAGAGCATAACATATACACTTCATAAAGACGAGACTTCTCCTGAAGGTTATATCGTAAGATTTAAATTTGTAGAAAAGTCACCTCACGATTTTGGATTGGGATTCAGATTCGACTCGCAAGATATGCTTTCAGTACTGTTGCATCTGGGAATCAACAGCAACCGCATAAGCGGCTTCAAAACCAGCCTCGATTCAAAGTTGGGTGGAAACCAATGGCTTAAATTGAATTTCTCATACGGTCACATGCTATATCCCAAAATAAACTTTGGCTATAATTTCAGGAATTCTGAACTTGATGTGTATGATATGGATAAGCTCAACATGAACAACAAATTCCTGCAACACAAATTCAGACTATACCTATCAGAGAATTACTCGAGAACATTCAGTCTCAGCGCAGGTTTTGAAGTTGAATTCATGGACCCACGAAAAGTAATGTATTCACTCCATGATGCTGTTGACATGGATTACGAATCAGTAAACACGATAGGTACATTTGCGTCTTTGCATTTTGACAACCTGAACAAGAACAGATTTGCAACAAGAGGTGTAAAAGGCAATATAGATTTTACATGGAAAGATGCAACATTCAACAAGAATGGCATTCAAAAGCTACACTATGGTTCCGTTATAATGGGATTTGAAAGCTATATACCTGTAATAGAGGAACGATTTGTAATAATACCACAGTTATACGGAAGTTTACTTTTCGGAAAAGGCTCTGTCAATGGCATAAATGGAGCATGGAACCCAATATTCAAAGGTCCAGTACCAATGTACCCTTACATGAACAATCTGATTGGAGGTACTGAAATGGGAAGATATATCGACCACCAACTGCCGTTTATCGGACTGAACAAGGTTTCATTCGCGTTCAACAACCTTGCAATAGCCAGAATAGATTTCAGGACACGACTTTTCAAGAATCATTATCTGACAGCAATGTTCAATTACGGACGTTCAAGCATAGACCTGAATAATTTCTTTAAAGACAGCCCCACCTTGCAATGGAGCGAACTGTACAAATACAATGCTTCGAACTGGTGGGGAGCCGGAGTGAGATATTCAATCGACACAAAGATTGGACCGCTGAGCCTTGACGTAAGCTCGTCAAATATCTCACGCAAGGCAAATATCTATTTCAGCCATGGATACTTCTTCTGATTGTCATAAGCACACAGAAGCGCAATCAAGTCCATTTTACGACGAATAAAATGTGTATAGCAGTTTTGAAAGTACGGCTCTGAAATCGAGCATCTTTCGCTGATGCAATATGAATAAACAAAATTGGTGCGTGACGGGACTACATCGTTCCCTACACGCACCAATTTTTGTGTATAGACTATTCTCTTACTTCTTGCTCAAACTCAGAATCACAGTGAAAGTCTCGAAGGTCTCCATAAACTCCTTCTCCAATGCGGCAATCTGCGCGGCATCGAGCTTCAAGCCTTCGTTCTCCTTCTCTACGAGGTCAACCATACCACCCAACCAAGCAGCCTGCTTAGGAATGATGATGAAGAGGCGGTCGCCATCCTCATCAGGGAACGAAGTTGCATTCACCTTATAAGTATCGCTTCCTTCATAGAGGTTGAACACAAGGTTGTTGCCATTGTGAGTATAGTTCTTAACTTTTGCCTCACCCTCCATAGTGTGATTGAGCTTACCATCAGCAGCGAATGTAGCATCGGCAAAGAATTTCTTCATCACGTCGATAATGCGGTCACCGTGCATTGCATCTACTGG
>JAGBSZ010000178.1 GCA_017631585.1 Bacteroidaceae bacterium | reverse complement strand
ATGATATCCTTTGCTATAGGTGATAGTGGATATTTGGCAAGAATGTCGGGAGCCTGTTCACAGATGGTTGCGAAATATGGTGTTGCCTTCTCGACAAAAGCATAGGCAGTACTATCCGTTGCACTATGTTTTCTATAATTATCGGCATCGAGTTCTGCCAGCCCAACCTCTCGTTCAAATTCCTGTTCCAACAACCCAGACCAACGTGTCAATTGTGCAGACAGGCTATTGCCCAACACTGTTGGAGCATAAGCCGAGTATATGCTACGCTCACCCTCTACAACATCACAGCACATTACAACGGTGTCACCCGGCACAACAAAAACGGTCGAGTTTATCGGCTCATGGAACGAAATATATTGCGGATGAGGAATGTCCAATTCTGCCTGAAAAGTTCCGTCACGATTAATTGTAACCAATTCGGGAGTTCCTGTATCTTTTCCAAAATTATTATATACCAGAACTTTAATCAGTTTTTCCTCTTTATCACCTGCCATTCTGTTCACCACCGCACCCTTCACAACCACTTTGCCTGGAGTAAAGAAGAACGGTGTTGCACGCTCAGGGTTAAATGCATACTCTACCGGTTCCACAGCCTGCTGTTTGCGTGTAAGCATTACGCCCTTGCCTTTTCTTTCGCTCTTCAAAAGCAGAGTACCGTCTTTCTTATGCACGGCAAAAAGCTGTCTGGTTATACCTGCAGAGTTGATATTTATTGTTATATCATTACCTCTTTTATCGATACTGCATTTCCAAACTTCACCATCGTAAAGCATTTTATCACGGATAAAGGCAACAACCACATTACCGGGGTTACCGACCTCCTCCCAACTGCCATTAAGTAAATTTGCATCAGGCTGCAGGGAGATGCCACATATCTCGAAAGGTTTACTTTCAACACCTTCGTAAAAATCAATGCTTGTATCCTCATTACTTATAGGCTCAAAATAGAGTTTGAAATCCAAACGGTTGCTTATGGGCATGAATGTCTCCTTGTCCATTTCAATACCATCGGCACGCAGAAATTTATAAACCTTGCCTGTATTGTTGCCCTTGAGATAACAGCTGCTGCATATCTTTACCCAATAGTTATGCATGTACCAAAAAGAGGCAGAAACAACAGTTTCGCTCTTATTTACCTCAATTCGGGTAAATTCAATAGACGAAGTGTTTGTACTTTCATAGTTCGGATTTTCTACAATGCGTGGTTTCTGTGCAAAGCCACATACTGTGGCAAATGCAACGATTAGGGTTAAAAAAAGTTTTTTCATTATGTATTCACTTATTTGTTTTGCAATAGTTCTCCACTTATAAAATTATCATTCAAAAAGATTCTGCCTTTTTTCTCGTACATTGTACCATCATTCATTAATATTTCCATGTGAGGAATACCTGTAAATTGGAACTGATAACCTAAAATCTTCCACATATCGGCACTTACACGCAGGCTCTCGCCTTTGATATTATTGTTGGTGAAAAATTCTATAACTGCATCTTCGGGGTTGTCGTCTTTGTTACATACATAGACAAAGCGTACCTTGCCTGCATATTTCTCAACCAAATCGCGATGCGTGAGCATTGCTGATCGGCAGGGAGCACATCCAAGCCCCCAAAAGTCTATTATTATCTGCTCGCCGGGGTATTTTTCATTCAGAGCCTGTAACCATTTTGAAGCCTCGGGATTCATCTGATTTGCAATGGCACCACCCTCTTTTTCTGCTACCAACTTACGGAATTTCATCAAAGCATTTGTTGCAATAAGAGGATTTGTCAGTAGAGGCATCTTGCCTATAAGGTCTTCCATCCTCTCTTCAACATCCTCATCATTGCCAATTTCAGCCATAGCTCTTTGCAATAGCATACAGTTACCAATGCCAAGCCTTTCTTCTATTTTATTTAAAGCAGAACGATAGATATAACCTTTTGATGGTATTGAATCGTAACCGACAGCAAAGGCTGCATCTATAATTTTCTCATTATACTTGGCGGTATAATGCGGACCATAGCTCAGTTGCATAAGAACACCACTCAGTTCTCTGTCCGTTTCGTAGCCTTCAAACTCAGGACGTGCCCGGAATGTACTATTCGTATAATCGTTAACGAAATGAACATAATAAACATAATATACATCAAAAGCAAAGCGGTTAAACACAACCCAATTCTGTCTGTGGCAGAAAAGATAATTATTATCGAGGATATATTTTCGGAAAAGTTCGTCTTTGAGGAAAGAGTAATATCGTGGCAATGATATTGATGCTTCGCAATACGATGAGATGTCCATAATATCTATAAACAGATTGTTTACAACATTTGTGACTATGATATCCTTTGCTATTGGTGATAGTGGATATTTGGCAAGAATGTTGGGAGCCTGCTCACAGATGGTTGCGAAATATGGTGTTGCTTTCTCGACAAAAGCATAGGCTGTACTATCCGTAGCACTATGTTTTCTATAATTATCGGCATCGAGTTCTGCCAGCCCAACCTCTCGTTCAAATTCCTGTTCCAACAACCCCGACCAGCGTGTCAATTGTGCCGACAAGCTATTGCTCAACACTGTTGGAGCATATCCCGTGTATATGCTACGCTCACCCTCTACAACATCACAGCACATTACAACGGTGTCACCCGGCACAACAAAAACGGGCGAGTTTATCGGCTCATGGAACCAAATATATTGCGGATGAGGAATGTCCAATTCTGCTTGAAAAGTTCCGTCACGATTAATTGTAACCAATTCGGGAGTTCCTGTATCTTTTCCAAAATTGTTATAGACCACCACGTTCATCAACTTATCCTCTTT
>JAGBSZ010000177.1 GCA_017631585.1 Bacteroidaceae bacterium | reverse complement strand
TCTTGTAACGTTTTGAAAGCCTCTCCTCGAGCGACTTGTACCCCATTCCGTATTCTCCGGCACCGTTGTCTTCCTCATCCTTCAAGCGGAAATAGTTGTTTTCACTCTGTCTGCGAAGCTCCTCGTCCGACATTTTTGAATGTTTTACAATTTGGGCACGTATATCTTCGGGATAATAGGGATAATTTGCAAGATATTTTGCTCCTATAAGTTCAGTCGGAACAAATTTACTGTACGATTCATCCTTTGCCATCTCGGTCTTGTCGCGTTCGTATGCCTCCCGGTTATAATATCCGTCCTCTTTGAGATGCGACGACGAGAAACGGTCAAAAACCTCAGTTCTGTGCCTTTGGGGTTCTTTGCCATTCATCACATAACGTACATGAGCCTTGAGAATTGACTTCAAATCCTCCTCACTTACACGGCGGTATTTCGACTTCAGAATATTGTTTCTGACAAGCATGCCACGGACAAAATCCTTGAATTTCACCAGCAGACTTCTTTCCTGAGCAGTGGGATATGCCTTTACCACAAGATGCGCAAGGTACTCTTCGATATCAGTGAACTTATCAGTAGGGTTACTTTCTTTTCTCATTTTATCTATTCCTTTCTTCACCGTTCCGTCAGAAGTCTTATATAGCTCTTCAAGAAAGTCTTTCATATAATTGCCGAAAACCTTTTTAAGCCCGGCATGACCTATAATCTCATGCACCATGGTTTTTTCAAGTTCAGCCATATTCTTAATATTCGGCAGATTTATATACACCTTGCCTTTATGTACCCATCCAAATGCTTTCAGACAGTTGTTATAATTCATGACCGCTTCTCTGTCCTTCGTATCAGGCAATTTAATCTGATGTTCGTCTGTGATGAATTCAACATCCAGTCCGAATTTCTTTGCAAACTCCTTGCCTCGTACTTCATACTCTTTAATCCGCTCTACAGGAACCTGCTTTTCATAAAAACTCCACACCTTTCCCGGTTCATTCTCTTCAATTGTATAAGGCTTAATATCATGCCGGACAAAAGTGGAATTGGTGCCACCCTGCCCTTCGTGTTTCCGCGCCTGATAATCATTGTACTCCTGAAGTTCTCGGGACTTCATCTCTTCATTGCTTATCACATTTTTATCGTATGCCCCTTCCGGCGATGGCATTCCGGCTCTTTCAGTGATTCTCTCTGCTGTGGAACGTACAAACGCCTCATATTCATCAAGAGCCATATTTTCGGCAGATGAACAATCCCTCAGCTGCTTGTCAACAGCATGTGAGAGCGCGCCTTTTTCGAGCCGGTACCGCTGTTCAATCTCATTTCTGGCATCGGCAAGAGAACGGCTTATCTGCGATTCATAAGCCATGGAACGCGACATTATATCACTCATAATCTTTTGTTCCGGAGCATCAAGTTTTTCGTTTCTTGCACTCTTGTACATTGCCTCTGCCACAATATCGGCATCAACATCCTTCTCCCTTGCATAAAGCCCAGCTTCGTGCAGAAAATTCTGCGAGTCCATACCCGATGTAAGTTCCCTTTCGTAATGCGCAATCCTGTTCTTTCTTATATTGCCACGTTGCAAAATCATGCTGCTTTTTGCACTTATGGCATCCGGGAAAATCCTGCTCTCTACAAGACTGCCACCGGCATCAAGGTATCTCACTCGCCATTTTCCATTTGCCAGCACATCAGCATTGTAATCGAAAACTACAGGCGGAGTGGATGTAACCTTGTTCTCCATCAGATACATCAGTTTTGATTTTGCCGAAGCCGACAGGTTCTTGTTCGACATAAGCATGGCATAATTTTCTTTCAGAATCCTTGCATTTGCACTGTTCATCGACGGCATACGCAACTCCTTTTCAAGCATACCGACAAACTCATCAGGATTTACATTCTGTTCACGCATCTCCTGACGCTCCGAACCCGACAGTTTCAACTCCTCCCTGATTTCTCCCCTTGCATTCAGTTTCTGCATAGCTCCTTGGGGAACCCAGTTAGCCATTCTCATGGTAAGCAGTGTCGCAGTACTCTCACCAAAGTCATTCACAAGGTCGATAGGTTTTATCTCCACCCCGTGAGCAAGTTTGTCGAGTTCCGTTCCGGCAGTAAACACAGCCGACTCCGCACTCAGCACCCCTGCCGACGACAAAAGTTTCTTTCCACCTGTAACACCTTTAAAACGCCCTTTCAGCGCAGTACCCACAGCACCCACAGCAGCACCGGTGGCAAAACCTTTGGCGTAAGAACCGAGAGCCTTACCAACATTCACATTGCCGTTATACAGAATATCATCGGCAACGCTGTTTGCGATGTCATATCCGCCGAGCGTCAATCCCTGTGTGCTTGCACTCTGTATGATACGGTTCTTGAGCCTCTCCTTTATTATTTTCTTTGCAACAGAATCGGCAAATCCCTGACTCACCAACTTGCCGGTATAACGTGACAGAACTTTTTTGGAAATCTTTTCGGCTGCCTTGGAGGTTGCATGCCCCACCAACGACGAAGAGGCATAACCCAGACCTGAAAACGCAGGCATATCCACAAGCAGGCTGCCCACCCCGGCGACAAAATCCTCCCATCGGTCAGAATCGTAGTTGGCAACACCTTCTGTAGCAAACGCACGATTGTTATACCACGCACCATTTCCACTGTCCAAACCAATGGAACCGACCTTGCCAACCAGTGAGTTGTCCAAAGACGAACGCATTATATATTCGGAACTGCTCTTGGGAGTATTCTCCAGCACATACTCGTCAACCATCCTGTCGCGTAACGACGGCTTTACAAACTTATCGACATACTCCCTTGCATCATAACCACCGTACGAAGCCAAAGGAGCGACCTCCTTGAGCAATTCATTGTCATCGACATCATTCATTGTCTCATCAACCACACGCATATAGTCATCGGCACGCATAGAAGCCTTGAAAGCATCCGTCGGGTCAGCACCCGGAACAGATGCGTAACGCATATATTCGTCACGCCCTCTCTTTTTCGACTCTTCACGTCTTTTGTCAAATGATTTCTTGAGAGAATTGCTGTAATAATCACCAACCACATCATCAAGAGCCTCGTTCGACAAAGCATAATTTCTGCGGTGACGTTCGGGAGTATCTTTCGGCATCATGTAATTACCAAAAGAGTTCTTGAAACGCATTTCAGACAAAGTGCTATCTACAGGCGTTGTCAGATAGTCGAGTTTTCTTTTTGCACGTTTCTTTGTTGCATCCCACTCGGGAGTAATACCCGTATAGTCATTTTTGAACACCTTGTCGGCATCGTCAAACGATGGCATTTCGTTTACAGAAGGATAAATGGACTGATACTTCTGTTTCTTGTTGTTTTCACTGTTTTCGAATAACATAATCTATTGTTTTTGTTTTTTACTGTTTGTTTTGAAATCCCCCGGCAGTTTCTCAATCGCAATACTCACTGCATAACTGCCACATGGCTTACCGTCATGTTTTTTGGTTATGTGTTCATACAACCCTCCCGTCACCCTTGACTGTCCAACAGGGGCATGCTGTATATAATGCGACAGTAAACCGATAAAATCCTTTACGTTTTTTCTGCAACGTCTGTCGCGAAGAATCTTTTCTCTACGCATAAGAATCCTTCCCAACTCATCTGCATCCATCGCGGTATAAATCCTATTCATAAAATCCATTATCTTTCTCTGCCCCATTTCACACCAAGCAAAGCATTCTGCATAAGGTTATACCCACTCTGCGCGGCAGACTTTGCCATACGCTCATCAATCGACAGCTGTTGCTGCTCCGCACTCTTAAGAGCAAGATTACTCTGTTTGTGCGCCATATCCACACTCCGTTTAGCATTGCCGTCAGCCGCCGCAAGATTGTTCACCACATTCTCCATGGCGCGCAATCCCTGTTCATTGCGTGCAACAGACAACTCCGGAGTAGAACCGGTGATGATGCTCCTTGCACGCTCCTGCTCATTGTTGCGTCGCAAAGTGTTCTCTACTCTTTTAATAGCAGCCTTGGATGCGGCATTATCCATGAAATTACCATAGTAATTCCTGCGAAACCATGCATTTTCCTCATTCTGAGCATCACGTCTTAGCTTACTCTGTTTCTTTTTCGATTCCGACGAATCAATCAATCCTTTCACTGTGGAATAGAGACCTAACGCCCCGTTTATTCCCGTCATAATCAATGGTAGTGCCATAACTTTTTTTTGCTGCAAAAGAAACATCACATCAAAAGAACAAGGTTGCTGTAATGACACAAAACATAGCAGAGACACACTTTTGTCATTACAGCAACCTTAAAAAAGAAGAATAATCTATTTTTGCATAAAACCAATTCTATAATATGAAAACCAAGAAGAACAATATCACCCTCGAAGATGTACACAACGAGACATTAGAGCTTTTCCATAGGTTGATAGGTCGCCTCGAAAAGCTTACACATGACTGCGAAGACCCCGGCACAATAAACCAGGCACTCAAAACTACAGCCGATTTTCTTGTCAAATTAAATAAAGAACGCGACCAAGCCGATGACGACTTAGGCGCGTTGTTGCAACAGACATTAAAGGGAATTGAGGGGAATTGAAATGAGAAAACTTCTCATTTCAATTCCCCTCAATTCCTGCGGATTTCCTAATCTGCGGATTGCGTTAATGTGGGAGCAGACCGGTGTGTCTACCCAAAGCATCTCCCGATGCGAAAAATAGGAATCATTCTTTGCCGGGATTTGAAAATCTCTATACTCTATTACTGGGGATGAATGAACATCCTCTGTGACTGATGCACTAAAATAGCAATATAACTTGTCGATGTCGATATTATATCTTATCTTTGGATAAAATCGCCCTTTCTCTGACTTGATGATTTATGCAAATTCAGCTTGCATAACAGTAATATTCAATGCACTTTCTATTTTTGAAAGGGTCTCAAGAGATAGGTTTTCACAACCTTTGAGGATTTTAGAGACATACTGCTGGCTGCAGCCCATGCGCTCCGCCAACTGCTTTTGTGTAATACCCTGCTCTTCCATTTTATCGAGCATTCGCATAGCTATCTTCTGCGAATATCTCAACCATTCCTTGTTCGCCCTTCTTGCCTGTGCAGCCTCTCGCCAACGGCTAGGTGTCTCCGACTGGTGTTTTTCGAGTCTTTTTACAATTTCGCTCATAGCCATAAGTATTAAAGTTCACTAATATAATCTATAAAACCTTCATTGTCCACAATACCTTCATTCAATAGAAAACGACGTACCTTTTCAATCTTATCAAGCTCTGATTGTGTATGTGGACGGTCTTGCATCTTCTCTGTAAGTTTAATTGCTCCACCGGTAATGATGTATATACCTTCAGAGAGTCTTATTGCATAAATTCTCAACCAAGAAGCGTGTCTGTTTGTTCTACTTCCCTTTGCTTTCATCTTGTCAAGAAAATCCACAACAGAACTGTTATTGCTGAGAGGTCGGAACAATCCTTCAAGATTAGCATCAGGAGATATATCCATAATTACACCTTCAAGAATTTCGCTGTCATAAATTGTGTCTGTAATTGCCTGATTGATGTCGGTAATCTTAAAATATGATGTCAAGTCCTGCCAATTCTCCTTAAAGAATTTACGCAACCAAACAACATCATTCCATTGCTCAAACAAACGGAAGAGTTCGTTGTCCGGTTCTCCGTCATATCTCACAGCCCATAGTCTGCCATCCTCTGTTATCTTGTCAAAATTCATACCTGCATATATTTTCATTGCAAATATAATAAACAAATTTACAAAACACAACTTATAGGTTGTATTTTTTACTCTTTTTCTAAAACTAATACTCTTTATTCTTTTTTTTGTTCTCAACCAGGGGCGGTGTGAAGAGTGTTGCTATTGGTGAAGCGAACCTTTTGTTCCTGCTGATTTCCTAATCTGCGGATTGCGTTAATGTAGGAGCAAACCGGTGTGTTTGCCCCAAGCATCTCCCGATGCGAAAAATAGGAATCATTCTTTGCCGGGATTTGAAAATCCCTATACTCTACAACGGCTCGAAGATAGACCGCAGTTTCAGTTATTCAAAGATTGATAAGGCTCTGAATGGTAACAATCAATCGGAATATCAGCGACAATACGAACCGCATCATATGCAGATAAGCCATTTCGAGAACAAGGTATCGGAGTTTATCAACGGTTCGTTAGGCTTGTTGGACTTCACATCTTCTCCCGATGCAGATAGCCAGGAAGAGGCAGATTTTCGCCGCTTGATACAGTAGAAGCCAAAGAAAAAGAAGACAAGAGGATTCATAATGTATTAGAACTTAATCCCATTTTTTATTGCTTTTTAATTTGTAAAACATTTTTTTAATGATAACAAATATAGTGATTTATTTATGTTGTCGTATATTCTTTTGTGGCAAGAAGAGCAAAATCTTTTGTTCACCACTCTGTCGCGCTTCAACTGAGAATTAGTAAAATTGCGGAAATAGATAAAAAACGTCCAAAAGACATCAAGCAGATACAGGATATTTTAAACAGAGAAATACATGTCAACACAAATTCAAAAAAGCGCTGATTCAAAAAACAAGTAGAAAAGTTTTATATAACAAATTATAAAACTAACTTTGCATTGTTCCGCGCCGAAGGGTGTTTGCCACGTGGTAAGCAACAAGTGGGTGGGACAAGACATATGAAAAGGCGTTTACTACGCTTTGGTTTTGACTCCTTGAAATCTGGCAGTTTCAAAAATGAATGTCAAAAAACAAAGCAACGTGAATGCCCCGTGGGTGTGTTATATACATACCTCAAATACCGTACAGCCATTGGTGTATCCGTATCCTATGGCAACTATCGGTATAGAGGTTGTGTTATACATATCGGCGTGGGGCTTATGCGTTGCTCGTTTCTGACATTCGGGCTTTGCCAGAGCCTCAAGGAGTGAAGCGAGCGACAGTGCAGGGCTTCACGCTTTTTTTTGTGTCTTGATTTTACCATTTAACTACTAATATGCGGTATTTGTAGCCCTTGACCGCCAAAACATATAGGGCTATGTCTGTTTTAAAATCAGATACCTCTCAAATAAAATCTAAAGAGCGTGTTGCTGAACGTGGCGAGGTCTTTACTGCCGAGCGTGAGGTAAACGCTATGTGCGACCTCGTTGCAAATGAGTGTTTAAGGCCAGATTCCCGTTTTTTGGAACCGGCTTGCGGTGATGGCAATTTCTTGGCTGTTATACTCAAACGCAAACTCGCTGAGCTACGCAGGAAATACAAAAAGAGTCCTCGTGATTATGAAAAACAAGCCATTGTCGCTATTGGAAGTCTCTACGGTGTAGATATAATGAACGACAATGTTATTGCTTGTCGTGAGCGTCTTTATAAAATTTGGAATGAGGAATATTCTGACCATTGCAAATCCGAGGCTTCGGATGAAACACGCGAGGCTGCCAAGTTCATTATCAGCCGAAATATAATCAACGGTAATGCTCTTACGCTTATGTGCGTAGATGCCAACGGCAAAGATACTTCGGCTCCCATAGTCTTTTCCGAGTGGACACTAATTGGTGCTACGCAAATGCAACGCTCCGACTATACGATGTCCGATCTTCTTCTCTATAACGACAATAGCGAAGGCAATCTCTTCGCACTTACAGAGGAGCAAAAAGAGGAAGGCGGCATATTCCTAAGAAGATATATTACTCACTACAAAAAGGTTCAGGATTATGGAGAATAGTTTGTTCAAAAGCGTCTATAATCCCGACGTGCTTTCGTGTAT
>JAGBSZ010000176.1 GCA_017631585.1 Bacteroidaceae bacterium | reverse complement strand
GGAATAACAGAACCGCGTGAGCACATTACATTTCCGTAACGTGTACAACAGATTGTTGTTTTAGCATTCTGACCGAGCTCGCGACCTTTAGCAGTTGCGACCTTCTCCATCAAAGCCTTTGAAATACCCATTGCATTGATGGGGTATGCTGCCTTATCTGTAGAGAGAACAACCACGTTCTTCACTCCATGTTCGATAGCCGACAACAGCACATTGTGTGTACCGATGACGTTTGTCATGGTTGCCTCCATGGGGAAAAACTCACACGAAGGAACCTGCTTCAAAGCTGCAGCGGCAAATACATAATCAACACCACGCATAGCAACATCTACTGACTCACGATTACGCACATTACCGATGTAGAACTTTACCTTGGGATTCTGAAGCGCATGGCGCATATCATCCTGTTTTTTCTCGTCGCGACTGAAAATGCGAATCTCTTTAATATCGCTATCGAGAAAACGGCGCAACACTGCGTTACCGAAAGAGCCTGTACCTCCTGTAATCAACAGGACTTTGTCTTTGAATGCTGACATATATTTATGTTTTATTATTTATTTCTATTAACACTACAAAGTTAACAATAGTTTTTATAACAAGCAACTATTTCATACTTGAATCACAGACATGTCAAATAGCCGGGGACGTCACTTGCAATAGTTCACAACCTTGAAATTGGTTATTTTACTATTGAAATTTCCTGCTTTTGCCAACGGGAATGCAAGAGTGCGGACATAATACATCTTATCCTTGCCTTTATCGTTGAACAATTTAGTCTGACGATTCATCTTCTCGACCAACTTTCCATTGACATAGAGGCTGGTGGTATACTGGTCGCCACTGATTTCAATGTGAGCCTTTTCGCCGGGGAAAAGACGGAAGTTGAAATTATTGAGATAGCCGTCACGGGCAAAACCCATCATTCCCGAAATGGGATCACAGAGATAGAACACAGCATCGCGGCTGCGGAAGAGTTCTGTTCCTGACTGTTCCTTTGCTGCAGTAATATCAAAGCTGACAGTGTAGGCAAAACCAATCTCTTCGATGTCGGTGATTGTGCCGGGTTTAAGTGTTGCCAGTTTCAGAATATCGCGGTTGCCGCCCTTGAAACGACCTGCAATCTTCACACCGGGAGCATCACTGAGAGCAAGGCGCGCCTTATCAAATGCGTCGTATGCCATCTGAGGCTTTGCGCCTGTCCACATCTTCACCGCAAGTGTCTGCATTGCAGGATAAACGCGATAATGTATATCCTTAATACTAATACCATTACCTGCATGGTCATTCCAGACAGCAAACATACCTCCCTTTATCTGAGGATGGCGCTCCTCGAATTTCTGATTACCTATCTGAGCGGGAGTCCAGTTCTCGTAAAGGAACTTGCAATTCAGAAAATCGTAGTAATAGCCGGCTGCCGGTACAATGTAAAGGTATCCATCGGGGATGCTTACAAGATCGTAGCCCTGTTTAATCATTTCTGTAGGATCGGCATATCCGTTGTACCATGCGTGCATCAGCACATTTTCAGACTTCACAGGTGTATCACCCTTAGCATGGGTCAGCGCTCCCCATACACACGCCTGCTTGCCGTAGCTCTCAATCTTTTTTATGTAGTAGTCTGTAAAGTAACGGAACTTCTCAACAACATCCTTTTTGCGATTCGAGTACTCGTCGGTACCTATGTGTACGCGTTTGCCCATAAACACCGGATTATCACCGCCCAGATACTCATCGTAAAGCGAGTCGAGAAATGTATATGTCTCATTCTTGAAGAGGTCGAGGTGATCCATTCCATACTCGTCGCTGCCGAGCGAAGGACGATAATGAGTAAAGGCAAGCGAGTGAGCAGGAGCATCAATTTCGGGGATTATTTCAACGCCCAGGCTGTCAGCCAGCATCTGAAGTTCGCGGAACTCCTGTTTTGTATAATAGCCATCACGAGCCGTAAGACCGGGGAAATATTCGCTCTCCAAGCGGAAGGCAGCAGGAGTCTTGCTCCAATCATTCTCGAAATATTGTTTAAAGCCGTTGTCGTTGAGGTGAATCTGCAAAGTATTCATCTTGTAATACGACATAAACTTAACATATTCACGCACAACGTGCATGGGAATATATTTACGTCCGCAGTCGAGCATAAAGCCGCGCAAGCCATAGTCGGGGTAATCACGAATGACACCCTTGGGCAATGCCTGTCCGCTGTTCTGCTCTGATATTTGCAGCAACGTACGAGTAGCCCAGAAAAGACCTTCGGCGGTGGGAGCTGCGACCTCAACCTTGTCGCCGATTTTTATTGTATAGCCCTCTGCGCCAAGAGTTTTGTCCTTTTTGAGTACAAGCACGATGTCACCCTTTTTAGCTTTTCCAGTCACAACCTCAGGCTCTGCATTGAACATTGCATGGTAGTCCTTTGCAAACTGAAAGGCTGTCTTTTTAAGCGCTTCACTCTTTTCGGGATAGACGATGCGCATAGTCTCAGAAGGAACAAAATTTCCTTCACCGCCCTTCCACTCACGCAATTCGGGAACTACGAAAGGCTTTTCATTAACTTGTGAAATTGCAGGAACTGCAACAAACATTAGCAGAATGGCAAGAAGAATGGTCATTTCTCTTTTCATACAAAAAATATTATTACATTTTCGCCCCGCAAGGCATTGCGGGGCGAAAATAGAGATTATTTATATTAGTTTATTCGAGGGTTATAAGCACTGCGCCATCAGCAACAGTTTCTCCCTTGCTTACAGCAATTGAAACAACCTTACCATCGCGATCGCAGTTGATATTGTTTTCCATTTTCATGGCTTCGAGTATTGCCACAGTCTGTCCCTTTGCCACAGTGTCACCCACATTCACCTTGACATCTATGATGACTCCAGGAAGAGGAGTCTTTATGGCATACGCACCTGCAGCAGGAGTCGCAGCAGGTGCCGCCTGTGCAGCGGGAGCAACAGGCTTAGCTGCAGGTGCAGCAGGCTTTGCAACAACCACAGGCTTGGGCGCAGCTGGTTTTTCCCACTCCACTGTGTAGGCTGTGCCATTCACCTCAACCTGAGCAGTTGTATCAGCCACTTCATTTATCACAACATTATATTCTTCGCCGTTTATCTTGTATTTGTACTCTTTCATAATATCACACTTTTTGCTTAATTGAAATTGTTCCAGTTCTTGTTCACGTATGTAATGGTGAGGATGCCACTCTCTTCGTCGTGAACATTGTCGCCACAATAGGCGCTGAGTGCCATAGAGATAGCCGCAACCACAGCATTGTCTATATTCTTGTTTTTCTCTTCCATAATATTCTGTTTTAGAGGGGATGTTACCATGTTTCTTCTGGGGAAGTCCCTGACGTTTGCTCTCAAGCTGCGCCAATGCGCGTATGACGCGGAAACGGGTATTGCGAGGTTCGATAACATCGTCGATATATCCATACTTCGCAGCCTGGTAGGGGTTG
>JAGBSZ010000017.1 GCA_017631585.1 Bacteroidaceae bacterium | reverse complement strand
CATGGCACTGGAAAGCCCTATTAACCACACTGTAAAAGACCCTATAGGCGACGGCACATGGGAAAGCTTTACAAAGATTGGTGTAAAATGGACCGAAGGTGATGACAACGAAACAAAGCTCGAAAAAATCATTACACAAAAGTATCTTGCATTGTTCCCGCTATCAACAGAGGCATGGACGGAATTGCGTCGTACAGGCTATCCAACATTGTTCCCGGTACTTAATACAGACGATGGCGACGGAAGTATCATGCAAGGTGATATGATACGTCGTATTCCTTGGGTGCCCACAGACTCTGAAACTAAAGAGATTGTAAACAAGAGCGGTATTCCGGCTCTTGGCGGTCCCGACCTTCAGGCTACACGTCTATGGTGGGATATAGATGTTCCGAACTTCTAAATAAACTGACTTAAGAGGATAACAAGAAGAGGTTGCTAAAAGCAACCTCTTCTTGTTATCCTCTTAATATAATCAACCCCTCGGGGCCCATGTTGAACAGCAAATCGATAATGCTGAGGTTGGGGATAAAGCCGTTGCGCCCGGTGAATACCTGATAATAGGGTTGTGCTGTGTAGTTGGCGATGTCTGTCAGTGCTTTAGGCTCTGCTATGAAACGCAAATCGTTAAAATCGCCTGCGTTGCAGGTGTTATCGATAATTTTCACTCCCTTTTCAAGCCCTATAAGTTCACTTATAACTGCGTGCAGGCGCAGGTTGAAATCCATAAGAAAGCCGTCACGTTCTTCGTAGAAGTGGGCGAAGTCGTCGGCGTAATAGTCAAAGAATGGGCTTTTGCGGTAGGCACTTACCATTGCGTTCCAGTGCTGGTGTCTCCAGTTGCCGTGTTCGCTTATACGCACGTCTCGCATTGCTGTTTTTCCCCCGTCGTGGATAACGGGAATGGTAAGGCTTTGTGTTCCGTTCTCGGTGGCTATTACAGCGCGATTGCGGAATGTCTGCTTTACAAACGGCTCGTCACCGTTTATCACCAATGTATCGCATTTGTACAATTGTGCATACATTGGTATTGGTGCAAGGTAAAGCGGGTGTGAAAGCAGTTCCATGTACTTTTACTTAAAGCTTTCAACACTGCGGAAAAGGCGTTTCCAACGTATCTTTCCGTCGAACAGTCCGCGGTCCTTATCCAACGAGAGCCAAATAAAGAGCGGTTTTCCTACAATGTGGTCTTCGGGAACAAAACCCCAGCAACGAGAATCGGCACTGTTGTGGCGGTTGTCACCCATCATCCAGTAATAGTCCATCTTGAATGTATAGCTGTTGCTCTCCTTGCCGTTGATGAATATTTTTCCATCCTTCACTTCAAGGGTATTGCCTTCGTATGCAACGATGGGACGTTCATATACCGCGATATTGTCAAGTGTCAGGGCAATGCTTTCACCTCTTTTGGGAATCCATACGGGACCATAATTGTCAACCGTCCATCCGGTGTTGCCATTGAGCGGATATATGCCTTGTGTGTAATTGTTGTTTACAATGGTTATCTCTTTGACAAGCTTTGTGTTTACCTTTAGCTTGAGATAGTTCTCGTTTGTGAGCGGCAGCTGTCCTGTTTGTTGCAGCATGGCAAGGTCATCTTTGCTTATGTCAAGATTGCGACGAAGGCTTTCGGGCATCTTTTGTGTCAGCTCTACGTTGTAGTTGAACTGTACATTTTCGGGTTGTTCAGCCTGTTTGCCGTCTATGTATATCACCTTGTCTTTTATCTCAAGTGTGTTGCCGGGTAGTCCCACACAACGCTTTACATAGTTCTCGCGACGATCGACGGGGCGATTTACTATCTCTCCGAAAATCTCGGGACGTTCTGCTATATATTCTTTACCGTCCTTGTAGTATGTTTCATATATTGCTCTTGCTTCTTCTGTTGTTCTGCCTGCAACTGTGAGGCTTGGGTTCAGCTGTTTGCCAATCTCATAGCATATTGAATGAAAGTCTATCACCTCGGGGTTTGTTGTTGCAACGTCGCCGGCAGGGTAGTTGAATACAACAATGTCTCCGCGTTCTATCTCCTCCAATCCCGGTACGCGCTCATAATCCCACTGAATGGCATCAATGTAGCTCTTGCCGCCGATAACAGGCATTGTATGCTGTGTAAGTGGCATGCTCAGCGGTGTCTGTGGCTTGCGTGGTCCGTAATGGTATTTGCTAACGAAAAGGTAATCGCCCACAAGCAGTGACTTTTCGAGTGACGAGGTGGGGATAACGTAGTTCTGGAAAAAGTACAAGTGAACAAAATATACGGCAACAAGGGCAAAAACAATAGCATCAACCCAGCCCATAACCTTGCGTACAGTGGCGTTTTTGCTCTTTTTCCACCAGTTCCATGGTATGAAGCGTGTGGTGTAGTTGTCGATAATGAATGGAATGACTATTATGCCCAACCAGCTCTTCACCCATAAAAGAAAGAGAATGTAAAGAACCAATATGGTAAGCAGTTTAATCAGTTCTTTG
>JAGBSZ010000175.1 GCA_017631585.1 Bacteroidaceae bacterium | reverse complement strand
CTCAGCAACTTCTACGCCTTTCTCTTCGTCCTTGAATGAACCCTTTGCTGTGTCAGGCTCGATGTCGCGGTACATAACAAACGCATTTGCAATATTGTTAGATTTTGCGATTTTCAAAGCACCAGCCTTACCCTGATAGATTGTGAGGTTGTCAGCACCATAAGCAGGTTCTTCTACCCAATACTGACCGTTAGCCAAGCTAAGAATCTTCCAACCGTCACCGGCTTTCTTGAACATATAAACGCATGGAGCATCAGCTGCAAGGTTTGCATCAGAACCGAAAGGTCTTGTACCTGCATAGTAGCGTGGCTGAGCGGGAGCCTCTGTCTTCTTAACATTCAAGTTACCCTGAATTACATACAAGCCACCGTCAACAAGTTTAGCTGCGTCAGTAACCTGTGCACCGATCTTTACATTGTATGGGTTAGCTACTGTTTCGCCGTCAGCGTGGTCTTTACCGTACTCGCTGATAACAACAGTCTTAGGAGCATTGTGCAACTGATTGCCACGGCTTGTGAACTTGATTGTGAAGTTGCTCAACGCAACACCGTCAGGGAACTGTACATCAAGGAATACCTCACCGTCAGGGTTGTGTGCGCCACCGCCCCAGATAGAATGCCAGTACCAGCCGTACTGCTCGCCTGTGTATCCGTCTTCGCTCTTGAATCCGTCAATCAAACCTGCAATTGTACCTTCACCGCTCTGGTTAGAGTTAGAAGAGATACGTGTTGCATCCAAAGCAATCTTTGCACCGGTAGTGTTGTCGATAACCTCCAATTCAGCGCATGATGTAAACTGATATCCTGCACTATTCTTGTTACCGCTGTGGTTCTCAAGCATTGTCCAACGGAAACCGTTTACAGGCTCTTCGATACTTACCTCAAGTACCTGCTCAACAGTTGTGTTCTGCAAGTTGTTGAACTCCATTGGCAAGTTGCGACCCTGGAACTCTGATGCAAGGAACTTGTTTGTATTGTACTCCTTGTTTGTGAAGTAGTCTGTCAATGCCTCAAGGTAAGCAAAGTAGTCGTCTGCATCTTCAATCTCAGTCATAAGGTCAACACCCGGCTTGATATGAGTGTTGTAAGCGGCTCTTGTCCACTGCAAACCATCACCGGCATTGCTGTTCCACTCATCCCACTTGTAAGTCATAACTGTATAAGCCTCAGTGTCAGCAATACCATAGATAGCATCGCCTACTGCTACTTTAACTTCGTTGATAAGAATGTTGATATCGTCGATGTTCATGTTCTTGATATCAGCCATAGCATCTTCCATGTCAGCGATGCTGCTCTCTACGTCTGCTACATAATCAGCTGCAGCTTCTGCATCCTTGATTGCATCGTGGAACTTCTGTACAGATAGATAGAGCAAACCAATTTCGTACTCGTTAGCCCATGCAGGAGCCTGATAGTCTGCCTTGTAGAATGACCAGTTGAATGTACATACCAAGCCGAAGCCCTGGCACCAGCCGTTTGCCTCAAGAGCTGCCTTGTTTGCGGGGCTGAAGGTCTTCATCTTACCTGTACGTGGGTCTGCTGCAACATAAACAGTAATATCTTCATTGTTATAAACTGTCTCGTAGCTCATTTCAAAGTCACCGTTTGCAAGTTCGTGCAATGTAACCTTTGCAGCTTTCTTGATGTCTGCTGTAGCATACTGCCAACCGTTGTGCTTGTCGTTGTACTGGTTGTCAGACATGTCTCCGTTCAAGTACTGCTTCTGCATTGGGAAGTAGATGTAGTATGTGTCGTCACCTGCAGGAACGAGCTTTGTCAAGTAGTCGCTTGTAGGCTCTGCTGCGTATGTGCTACCAAGTGTTACGTACATAGGACCGCTACCTTCTACAGGCTCTTTGCTTGTCTGCTCGCCGGTAGAGTTGTTGTATTCGTGGTAGCTTGATGGAGCATTACCGCGGATTGTGAAGTAAGCTTCCTCCTCCAATGCTGCAAGTGTAGAGATTTTCTCTTCGCTGAATGAAGAACTTCTGTCGGTGTAAGGCTCTGCTGTAACACCACCCTCTGTCAATACAACGATTGTAGGGTTGTTGTTGTGGTTGTTTGGACGACCACCCCATTCGATGATGAAACGCTCGATTGGCTCCTCGAATGTGAGTTCAAGGTGGTGGTAGTCAGTAACGGCGCCATCAGCAGCCCACATTGAGTGGAAGAAGTTGTCGTAGCTGCCATCGTACAAAGCTCTCAAACCCTGACCGTCAAAGCTCTTTGTGATAGTGTTGTGGTCGGCATTTGATTTAACAGTGTAGCTCAACTCCTTGGTAAGGTCATTGGCATCGTAAACGTTCAATTCGCTCAATGCAAAAACTACGTTGTTTGCGCTGTTTGTTCCCTTGCCGTTGTTTCTTGTACCGGCAACTGAGAAACGCAATGTCTTGATAGCTTTGTCTGCGCTGATGATACCCGATTTGTAGTAGGTTACATTAGCTTTGTCCAAAGTTACCTCTTCGCCAGGCAAACCTTCGGCTGCACCCAAGGTCACTGACCAATTCTGTGCATTTACACCCACGAATGATGCAAGTGCCAATGCAAGAGTTAGAAATAAATTTTTCTTCATAATGTAATAATTTAAAAAATATGAATAAATAAAAAGTTTTGCGGTCTTTACCCTATAGGGGTATTTTATCGTGCAAATGTGGGAATAATTATCAAAATAAGCAAGCGATTTTATTAAAATTGCGTTTGCTTTTTTATTTTTTCAAAAATAAATTGCAGAATGCTTATTGTGTCGTTTTTTTTTTTAAATTTGCGCTGATATGTGTATAGGTGAAATTGTGCCGTAGGGGCGGGGCTGCCCGCCAAAAAGAAATATAAAATTGCTTAAACAACTAATTTTTATTAATATGAAACTGAAATCTTTATTCTTGACATTGCTCGTGATGTTTGCCGGTGTTGCAACAGCGCAGGTGGAATCGGGCAAGGTCTATCGTATCGTCAGCAGTAAATACAAGACTGTCATTACTGCAAGTCCGATAACCAACAGATTGTCATGTGTGTCAGCCGGCAGTGAAACCGACTATCAGCAGATGTGGGAGTTCACTCTCGATGAGGCAACAGGCAAATATTGCATTCAGAATGTCTTCTCTCGTCGTTACATCCAGAGAGAGGGTAGCATGAACGTGCAGTTTGTAACCGGTAACGAAAAGGTCTATTTTGCAGTGATGCCGAACGAGAAGTTCCCTAATCACTATGAGATTGACGCAAGCAACAAAGCCGGAGGTTGGGGATTGCACTGCGACGGCAGCTCAAACGTTGTGCCCTGGAGCTATGGTCCCGATGGTGACGGCAATGTATCGGGTACCGAGTGGTATTTTGAAGAGGTAAGTATCGACCAGGTTACAAAAGACCAGGCTTATAATGATTATATTGCATACAACAGCGTTCTTGAGAACAAGGCTTCTATTATAGAAAAGGTATCAGCTCTCTTTGAGGATAAGGCTGGTACTGTGCTCAAGGCTGAATATGCTTCTATGAGCGATGATGAGATTCTTGCTGCGTTGGAGGGTGTTCCTGCCGACTTGCAGCAGGCCGTACTCAAAATAAAGAACAATACCTGGGCAACCGAGGCACGCGAGAATCTTTCTGAAAAGAACTTCCGTATTTACGATTATAAGCCATACAGTAATCCTGAGCGCTGGAAGGATATTCTTTATCACCGTCCTTTTAACCGCATAAACAACCCTACAGGTATCTGTTCTGAGAGCGACAAGGGTTATATCTATGTGTTTGTGGATGCTATTCCTGAAGGTACAGAAATGTATCTTGCGGAGATGAGCGGTACTGCATACTTTGGTACAGACACTCAGCTTGTAGAGGGATTGAATATTGTTCCTTCTGCTGTTAAGGATGGTGTGTTGTACATCCGTTATGTATGTGACACTCACACAGGCTTCAATCCTGAGACAAAGAGCGGTCCAAAGAAACTTTCTGACTATCCTAATGTAAAGATTCACATTGAGGGTGGTTATGTGAACGGTTTCTGGAGCAAGGAGCGCGGACATACAAATGAGGATTGGGTTTATATGGGACAGAATATGTTCCGCAACGAGGCTTCTATCCAGGCTGTGGGCGACCACTCAATGCTTAACTTCCGCAAGAAGGAGTTCCTGCAACCTTCAAAGGGATACGATGCATGGGGTTATCTCGATCAAGGTTGTCCTGAACAGATTGAGGAGGTTATGAAGTTCTGGGATTTCTGGAACGAAAATCAGAGACATTATATGGCTCTTGACAAGTATTATGATTACTTCAACAACAAGCAGCTTGCAATGTCCGATGATAACGGATTTATGGATGCCGGTAACTATCGTACCCACTATAACAACAATACTCTGACCACTATTGTGAACATCGACCGTATCTCACGTGACGGTGGTAGTGCTTGGGGACCTTTGCACGAGATTGGTCACACCAACCAGTATGCATTTGAGATTGTAGGTACATCAGAGGTAAGTAACAATGCTCTTGCTAACTTTGCAATATTTGATACAGGTACACACACCAGTCGTGGTTGGAATATGAATGCCCAAATTCAGGATTTCGAGAACAAGGTGCCTTACGTTGTACGTGGTGAAGGTGAGTATGGTTCAGAACTGTTCAGTATGACTCGTATGTACTTCCAGCTCTTCCTATACTTCCACGCTACAGGTAAAAAAACTGATTTCTACCCTACATTGTTCGAGGAGTTGCGTAAGGATAAGCTCATAGGATGGACTACAAGCTCAAACCGTGACCTTGTTACCGACGAGGATGGATTCATTCTTGGCTCAATGGATGCTACTCACGACCAGTTGAAGTTTGTGGAGAAGTGCTGTTCTATCGCTCAGATGGACTTGACAGAGTTCTTTGAGGCTTGGGGATTCTTTATCCCTATGAAGAATGCTTTCGTAGGTGACTATGGTCATCACCATGTTTATCTGCTCCAGGATTCTATCGATGCTTGCAAGGCAAGAATCAAGGCTGCAAACTATCCTAAGAAGGGTGGTCATCTGATGTTCCTCGAGGACCGTGTACGTCGTTCAAAGAAAAAATTGAGTATTCTCAATGATGATGCCAACGGCTACCGTGCCGATTATAGCGATGAGGTACCTGTGGGTACAGTAGGCAAATTCGGTCAGTGGGAGGATTATATCGACGAGAGCGTGAAGGCTCAGGATTACTACTATGCAGTATCTAACGGTGTTGTAACTATCATCGAGGGCGACAATGCAAAGGGTGCTCTTGGCTTTAAACTCTACGATGCCGATACAAACGAACTTATCAGCTACAGCAACAGACTTTCGATTAATATCCCAGTGCTCTATGCCAATAGAAACTATAAGGTGACTGCCGCTCAGGCTGACGGCGAGGACTACGTGGTTCTGCATGCGTCACAGGGTCCCGAGAAGATGCAGCGTGCCGCTTTGGAAAAATCTCTTGCAACAGCAAGAAAATATACGCTCAGAAAAGTTAAGATCGGTAATGAAATAGGTCGTTTCTATCCCGATGCTATAGCATCTCTTGAAGCGATGTATAAGGAGGCTAAGGCTGCATTTGACAATAATGATACAAGCAAGTATTCTTATGCGGAGTGGAGTGTTATGCTCGACAATGAGTGCAGACGACTAATTACCACTGAGGGTACACGCCTTATGTTTGAAGAGGGTATGGAGGTGAATATATATTCAAACAATACCGATAGAACTTTGACAAATACTTTTATGGGTCTTGTTGCATCGAGTGCCACTTCCGATTCAAAGGCTGAGAGTCGTTGGAGTGTAGAGTATGCAGGCGAAACTGACGTTTTCTATCTTAAGAATGCTGAGGGCTACTATGTTAAGGATTTTGCATATAACAGCATTGCTTATGCCGATACAAAAAGTACCGCATCTGCAGCTCGTTTCACAATCACTTATACCGAGAACGGTAATATGCTCTTGACAAAGGTGGGTGAAGGTGATGCTGTAGGTCTTGGTGCTGTAAATGACGATGTGCAGGTGGACGGCAAATGGCAAAAGAAAGTTATGGGTGTGTTATCTACTGAGTCTGCTGCTGAGTGGTATGCTTATGTATATACAGACAATTCTGCCGATTTCTACAAGAAGGAACTTGACTATGCTTTAGAGAATGCTCGCATGATTGTTACTGAGGTGTTGAATCTTGACAGCCTCAATACAATGAATATCTTCAACACATCTATAGCTGTGAAGGACCGTAACCTTGAGACTTATGCGGTGGATCTCTATAACCACTATATGACTGTGGTTGCGGATATTGATAATGCTGCTAAGCACAAGAACTATCTTGTTACATTCCGTGAATTGTTCAATAGAATCGAAGGTACATACGTAGTCACAGCTCCTGTTGTCACTAAGAATGAGACTATCGCTTGGTATCGTATAAAGGATGTTGCTACAGGCAAGTACATTGGTATATCTACAAGTAATACTGCTACAAACAAGGACCGTCTTGCACTTGTTGAGGAGAGAGATCTTGATGATAGCGCTTTGTGGGCGTTTGCTCCTGCCGGTGCAGCTAACGAGTATAAGGTTTATAACTGCGAACTCAAGGGCTATATTTCACAAAAGGCTGACAAGAACGTACGTTATATGTATGTGACAGAAAACGTAGTACCGTTGACAACAGTATATGATGCAGACAAGAATGCTGTTGCAATTAAGGTTAACAGTGGTGAATATAACTACTTCAAGTCTGGTACTTATGTCGATTTGGCTAAGAGTGCTCAGATGGCATATTGGGTTCTAGAGCTTGTAGCTCTAGAGAGCGATAGAGAACTTGCCGATATTATCACTATTGTTGAGGGTATCCTTGAAGAGGGTAACTACAATGAGGATTGCTACGATTTGAGCGGTCGCAAGGTGGTTAACCCGGGCAAGGGAATCTATATCCAGAATGGTAAGAAGGTTATCTTCAAGTGATAACATGCTTACAAAGATAAAAGGTGGTCGCTCATGTGAGCGACCACCTTTTATCTTTATTTATGGATTGCTTATTCTAATAGTCCCATCTCTGCCCAGCGTTCTGCAATTAGCTTGCAGTCCTCGAGGGCTACGCTTTCTTCTACTTCGTATTCGTCGAGCAATAGCTGCACCATATCTTCTACGGTGAAGTTATCTCTCTTTGCGACATTCTCCCAGAGATATGCCGCTGTGGGGTTCAAACTGATAATCTGGCTGAAGTCCATGTTTTCTTCGCCTGCAGGTATTATGATATGCTCTCCGCATACGTTCTGCAATTCTAATCCGTTCTTGATTTTCATATAATTGTATTATTAGGTTGTGACTTTTTTTATTGCTCCCCTGTATTAGGGGAGCTGTCGCTTGCGACTGAGGGGTTAATTTTTCTTAGTTCTTTTTGTTGCTGTTCATTTTTACCCCTGACTCGTCCTAAAATTTGTTTACACTATTTAATCAAAATTCTTGTATCTTTCCTTGCCGGGCATGCCCGGCAAGGAAAATGCTTTTTATTATCCTGCTATAGGTTGTCATCGCGTTAATAACGTTATCACATCTTCGTTATTGTAATTCCCAGAACTATAGCAATTCTTCCATCTTCGTTTAATCAATCCTGTTTCCCGATAAGCATCGTTAGGCGTCATATAGTCAAGGCTCGCAT
>JAGBSZ010000174.1 GCA_017631585.1 Bacteroidaceae bacterium | reverse complement strand
GCTATTCCAATCATTCTTAATGTTATCATAAGTCTTAGTTTTAAATTGTTATTGTTTGTTGATTTATAGACACAAAAAGGGCGTTACCGCTTACGAAAAGCAGTAACGCCGAATATCAAATATACAAAATTGCTAACTAATTGATTATCAAAGCTTTTATATGGGGGGGGGTATTTTTTGAGCGTGATACGACAGCCACACAAGAAGTGCGGTTTATACCATTGCCGTATGTTGCCAAAAAGTTATTCATGTCCCGAAGTTGCTCTGTTTCAATGCGTAAAATTAACTTTTTTTTCGATACAATATACTACAAGTTGCATTTTTTTTACAATATGCGTTTGCAGCCCTCCTTTAAAACATCTATAAGTTATAGATTTTTATAGAACTCCACTACAGCCTCAATGCCTTTGCGGAAGATGTCAAGGTTAAAGTTTTCGTTGGGTGAATGGATAGCATCGCTCTCAAGACCAAAGCCCATAAGAACAGTCTTTATTCCAAGAATCTTTTCAAAGTCGCTGATTATAGGAATACTTCCGCCACGGCGCACTGCAAGAGGTTTCTTGCCGAAGGCTTTCTCAAAGCCAGCCTCTGCAGCCTTGTATGCAGGCAATGTTATTGGGCACACATATCCTTGACCGCCGTGCATCGGGGTTATCTTTACCTTTACGCAGTCGGGGGCAAGCGAAGCAAAGTAATCGACAAACATCTGCGAAATCTTCTCGTGGTC
Source organism: Bacteroidaceae bacterium (assembly GCA_017631585.1). Classification (GTDB taxonomy): domain Bacteria; phylum Bacteroidota; class Bacteroidia; order Bacteroidales; family Bacteroidaceae; genus HGM04593. The sequence goes on along the minus strand of JAGBSZ010000174.1, from coordinate 9,003 downwards.
CTGATGTGCCACCAGACGACACGAAAGCTTTGCGTATGCCTTTGACGGCAACACGGTCTTGCTGCCTTCGCCGGTATAACCGCCCCAAATACCGCACACGTCGAATGCCGGGCGACAACTGTTGCGCTCCAATGTAGAATATCCCTTTTCGCCACGCAAAGCATTCACTTCAATAGCCGCTTTATACTTCTCCTCATCGAAAGGAATAGAAGCAAGCATATCGCGTTCCTCTTTTGAGAGTTCTTCAACATCGTCATAGAAACCGGGGATTGTTATACGACCATCCGCATCGGTCATTTTTGCAATCATCTCACACAACACTGTGATTGGGTTTGCCACAGCTCCGCCAAAGTGTCCGGAGTGAAGGTCGCGATTAGGACCTGTAACCTCAACTTCCCAATATGCAAGACCGCGCAGACCTGTTGTCAACGACGGCAACTCCGCACCGAGCATGCTTGTGTCACTAACAAGAATGATATCAGCTTTCAACAGCTCTTTATTCTCCTTAAGGAAAGCATTAAGACTTGGAGAACCAATTTCCTCTTCACCCTCAAAAATAAATTTGACATTATGCCTGAGCAATCCGTTCTTTACGACATATTCAAATGCCTTTGCCTGAATCATCGCCTGACCTTTGTCATCATCGGCTCCACGCGCCCACATACTGCCATCCTTTACAACAAGTTCAAACGGATTGGTATTCCACAATTCAAGCGGTTCCACCGGCATTACATCGTAATGCGAATAGACAAGCACAGTGGGTGCAGACGCATCGACAATCTTTTCGGCATACACCAACGGATTACCCGTCGAAGGCATCACCTCTGCCCTATCGACACCTGCCTCGAGCAACAACTCCTTCCAACGGTTGGCACAAGCAATAATGTCATCCTTATGCTCAGCCTTGGCACTTATACTCGGAATGCGAATCAACGATGCGAGTTCATCCAAGAAACGCTGCTCATTATCTTGTATATACTTTTTTACTTCCATGATTATATCTGTTTTTTGTTAACCATTGGCGAAGATAGTGAATTATTCGGGAAATAAAAATAGAAACAGAAAGCTAATTCATCACAATGTATCGTAAAATATCACATCTTCTCATCATTCATTCTTTCTTTTCAGAAATAATACCTAACTTTGTTTAAAACAGTATAGTATGAATTGCAACATAAATAAAAAAGAGGAATGCCGGAGGCTTTGGAAAGAGGTCTTTGGCGACAGCGATGAATTTATAGCATCATTCATAAATCTTTTCTATAATGAAGAAAACATGCTATGCATAGAACAAGACGGCAAGATGTTGTCCATGTTGCATATTATACCTTTTGAACTGAACGGCTCAAAGGTGGCATATATATATGCTGTTGCCACCGATGCCGACGCACGCGGGAAAGGCTACGCCGGCAAACTGATAAGGCAAGCCATTGAAAAAGCGCAATCCAAAGGGTATAAAGCCATTTTTACTCTCCCGGCTGATGATATGTTGAGAGAATTCTATTCCAAATTCGGATTCAAAGGCAGATACGCCATAAAATTTGAAACAAAAGAGTGCTTCGACTTTGGCACAGGAGAAGAAGAAAAGGATATTGCAATGGCGATACTCTTAGACAAACGACTGATACTGGCTGAAAATATTATACTCAAGGAATAAAAAAGCAGGCAACACGCTGTTACCTGCTTTGAGCCGAGTTGGGGACTCGAACCCCAGACCTACTCATTACGAATGAGTTGCTCTACCAACTGAGCTAATTCGGCATTTATTTCATAAACATTAACCTAACGTTCAAATGTCATGCTGAGCGAAGTCGAAGCATCTATTTTAACGCGGTTTGAGATCCTTCACATTCGTTCAGGATGACAAATTCACGAAAAAAAATGAGTTGCAGGTCAACTGCTGTATTATTATATTTTCAAAAAATAATAATATAAATATTAACCTAACGTTCAAATGTCATGCTGAGCGAAGTCGAAGCATCTATTTCAAATGCGGTGCGAAGATAATGAAAAAGTATATATGTCAAAAAAAATAACGATGCATATTTTTGTATGCATCGTTATTTTTCATAGAAATCATCCTTTCAGTTGTTTATACGTTGTCTTTGGGAATCGTGCGGCTGTAGTCTCGTCAAGACGGCGCACCGGGGTATTATATGGTGCATTCTTCACAATATCGGGGTTCTCCAAAGCCTCTTTTGCGACCAGCCTCATTACAGCAATAAACTCGTCAAGTGTTTCTTTGCTTTCTGTTTCCGTTGGCTCTATCATTATGCTCTGATGGAACAGCAACGGGAAGTAGATTGTAGGAGCATGATAACCATAATCGAGCAGTCTCTTTGCAATATCAAGTGTTGTAACACCTGTCGATTTATCGGCAAGACCGTCGAAAACAAATTCATGCTTGCATACGCCCTCGATTGGCAGATAGTAAACATCTTTAAGCGACTCTTTGACGTAATTTGCATTGAGTACGGCAAGAGGACCTACCATCTTTACATTCTCACATCCAAGAGTGAGAATATAGGTATATGCACGCAACAGCACTCCAAAGTTACCGAGGAAGTTGGATACGTTTCCTGCAGAAAGCGCATCATTTTCGATATAATATCTGCCGTCTGCATTCTTTTTCACCTGTGGATTGGGCAAGAGGTGTTCAAGCCCTGCACGTACACCTACAGGACCGTCACCCGGACCGCCACCGCCGTGAGGTGTAGAGAATGTCTTGTGAAGATTGATATGCATTATATCAAATCCCATATCTCCCGGACGGCACTTGCCAAGAACTGCATTCAAATTAGCTCCATCATAATACAGCAAGCCGCCACACTCATGCACAAGACGTGCAATCTCCGGGATTTCTGTTTCAAATATTCCCAATGTGTTCGGGTTTGTCATCATGATGCCGGCAATGGTGTCATCGAGCAAAGGTTTCAAATCTTCGACATCCACAGTGCCGTTGGCTGTTGATTTCACTTCGACTATTTCAAGACCGCACACAGCCGCACTTGCGGGGTTTGTACCGTGCGCGCTGTCAGGAACAATTACCTTTGTACGCTTGGTATCGCCACGTTGCAGATGGTACGAGCGCATAATCATCAAGCCTGTAAGCTCACCATGCGCACCGGCATAGGGATTAAGCGTAAAGGCTGACAGTCCGCTGATTTCGGCAAGCGATGCCGCAAGGTTATAATACACCTCAAGCGCACCTTGCGCAGCCTCAACAGGAACCTCGGGATGAAGCGTTGCGAAAGCCGGCAATGCGGCAATCTCCTCATTAAGACGCGGATTGTACTTCATTGTACAACTGCCGAGGGGGTAAAATCCTGTATCTACACCAAAGTTCTTGTTCGACAAATTGGTATAATGACGCACAACGTCGAATTCGGTCACCTGTGGCAAACAGGGCTTCGATTCGCGCTTCAAATTGTCGGGCAGGTTGCAGATACAATATCTATCCTTCAACTCGTTCTTTGGAAGAGAATACCCAACACGACCTTCCTTGGAAAGTTCGAATATCAGTTTGTCATAATTTCTTATCATAGCAATCCCTCCCTTAAATATTTTTTACCGTTTCGACAAATTTGTCAATATCCTCTTTGGTGCGCTGTTCGGTAACGCATACAAGCAACATATCATCGGCAATGCGCACACCGCCAAGAATACCTTCGCTTGCAAGAGTGTCAAGTATCTTCTGCGCCGGAACTGTTGTTTTCACAGCAAACTCGTTGAAGAAAGGTTTATCGAATGCCATGACACATTTACCTGTTGCAACAAGAGCATCGGCAAGGTAATGCGCTCCGCTGTATGACAACGAACATGCATCTTTCAATCCCTGCTCTCCCATAACGGACATATACATTGTCACATACAATGCCATCAACGACTGGTTGGAACAGATGTTGCTGTTTGCCTTTTCGCGGCGTATATGCTGTTCGCGTGCCTGCAGTGTGAGTACAAAAGCACGCTTTCCATCAACGTCGGTTGTTGCACCCACTATACGACCGGGCAATTTGCGCACATTGGCACTGTTGCATGCAAGATAGCCGACGTATGGACCGCCGTAGCACATTGGAATACCCAATGACTGAGCATCGCCACAAGCGATATCCGCGCCCCACTCTGCCGGACTCTTAAGCACAGCGAGAGCCGAAGGCTTGGCATTCATCACAAACATAGCCTTCCTGGCATGACACATATCGGCAACGCCTGTATAGTCCTCGACAATGCCGTAGTAGTTGGGCTGTGCAAGAATAACACCTGCCACGTCATCACCCGCAAGTTTTGATTCAAGGTCGACAAGGTCGGTTACACCATCCTTTTCGGCAATAGTTTCCACTATAACACCCTGATACTTTGCGTATGTCTCAACCACACTTCTTACGCGTGGATTCATTGTAGCAGAAACAAGCACTTTGTTGCGCTTTTTTGCAATGGCAACACACATCATCATTGCCTCGGCTGTGGCTGTTGTGCCATCGTACATCGATGCGTTGGTGACATCCATTCCCGTAAGTTCACAAATCATCGACTGATACTCGAAGATATACTGCAATGTACCTTGCGAAATTTCGGGCTGATAAGGTGTATATGCAGTCAAGAATTCTCCGCGTGATATTACAGGGGCAATAACAGAGGGAGAATAATGGTCCTCGACACCGGCACCGGCAAAACACACAAGCTGTGAGTTCTTCTTGCCGAGTGTTTCAAAGAATTTGCGTATCTCCACCTCGGACATTGCCTCAGGGAGGTCAAATTCACGATTGAACAGCAGCTGTTGCGGAATCTCGCCATAGAGGTCGTCCATGGACTTAAGCCCGGCAACAGAAAGCATCTGTTCAATATCCTGTTGAGTATGAGGAAAATATTTCATAACCATTTAAGTTATAGAAAGTTCTAACCCCTCCGGTTTTCAACCACCTCCCCTAATACAGGGGAGGAATAAAACATGGCATTACACCAAGTAAGTATATTGGGGTTACCCATAAGTATTAAAGGGTCACCAACATTTGTGAGAAGTTGAATAAAAAGAGCCTTTTTAGTCAGCTTCGAGGCAGAATACTGCCGGAGGGGTATAAGAATTATTCGTTAATCATTGCCTTATATGCATCGGCATCCATAAGGTTTTCCACCTCTGCCGCGTCAGAAAGCTGTACCTTGATAATCCAGTTCTCGTACGGGTCGCTGTTTACAAGCTCAGGATTGTCATTGAGAGCCTCATTTACCTCAACAACTGTTCCGCTTACAGGAGAAATAAGGTCACTTGCTGCCTTTACACTTTCTACTGCACCAAAATCCTCGCCTGCAGTCACATCGTCGTCCACATCGGGCATATCTACATAGACCACATTGCCAAGTTCATGCTGTGCATAATCGGTTATACCTACATAGCCGTACTCACCTTCCACTCTCACATACTCGTGTGACTCTGCATAATAGAGTCCTTCAATAATTTTACTCATGGTTTTATCAGTTATAAGTTATTATTATGGTTATTTCTTGTAGTTCTTGTCGTAGAAACGTTTTTTGGTAACGTTGCCGGGGAACACCTTTTTACGGATGCGTACAGCAACTTCGGTATCCATTTTGGTATAATCGATATCAAGCATTGCCATGCATACGCTTTTTCCTGTAGATATTGAATTATAGCCTGTTGTCACCACGCCTATGACATTGCCGTCTGCCTCAACTTCGTAGCCATGACGCGGAATTGCCTTGTCCTTGAGTTCAATACCCACAATCTTGCGTTTCAAGCCCTCTGCCTTTTGATTCAATAGTGCCTCCTTGCCAATAAAATCCTTTTCAAACTTGACAAACATGCCAAGACCGGCTTCGAGCGGTGTTATATCGTCGGCAAGTTCATCGCCATAAAGTGGCAAGCCCACCTCGAAACGCAAAGTATCGCGGCATCCCAAACCGCAAGGCTTTACCTCGCCGCTTGCAAGCAACTTGTCCCAAACCTCGTTTGTAAAGGCATGCGAGCCATAAATCTCAAAGCCGTCCTCGCCCGTGTAGCCTGTGCGGCTGATTATTATCGTCTCGCCTGCGATTTCAACCTCCTTGCAAGTATAAAAGGCAAGGTCGTTGCAATGTATTCCAAGAACACACTCTACGATATCTTCGGTATTTGGACCCTGAACGGCAACTTCGCCATACTTTTCGCTCTGGTTTTCCACAGTCACATCAAAGTTCTTTGCCTGCTCCACAATCCATGCCACATCCTTGTCTATGTTTGAAGCATTGATTACAAGGAAATAGCGTTGTTCAGCCATCTTATAGACAAGAAGGTCATCGACAACGCCGCCCGTAGGATGGCACATCATACCATAAAATATCTTGCCATCGGGCGCACCTGCAATATCGTTCGTAAATATATAGTTTACAAACTTCTCGCTCTCGGCACCGGTCACAAGAACCTCCCCCATGTGCGATACATCAAAAACTCCACATGCCTGACGGACTGCATTGTGTTCATCGACAATATTGGTATATTGGATAGGCATATCAAAGCCTCCGAAAGGGCTAATAAGCGCACCCAATGCAACATGTTTGTCATAAAGACAGGTTCTTTTATTCTCCATAGGTCAGTCAAATAATAGGTTTATAAGTTTTTCTTTATTCAAGTTCATTATAACATCCTCGCACACTACATCTGCAAGGGCTTTTTCCACAGCCTCCCTGGTGTAAGCGACATTCTTCAGCCTGGAGAGCAACATAGCATCCACGTCACCCACCAGAAAGAAATCGCCTGAAAGATTTGCTTTACGGATTATATTATCCTTCACAACAAAATCAGCAACAAACTCCCCGACACCCTCTATACGCTTTTTACGCGACAGGGTACATGCCGGATTCTTGCCATAAATAAATTCATCGGTGTAATATTCTTTTGATATGCTCTCGATAGCATCAACATCATCCTGCGTAAGGATTACGGTATCTTTACAAAGGGAAGTACGCAAGAAATCCTTTAATTCAGCAATGGTCAATGTTATATATTCCCTGAGCGTAGTTACATATTGGCGCACTGACTGCACCCCCTTGCTCTCCAACTTGGAAGCAGAAGGTGTTGTTGCGCCTGACATATATGCTATATTGGTATCATAGAGCATTGTTCCATGAACTATGCTGCGGTCAGGCATGTGATAGAATGCATTACCGGAAACTTTCTTGTCGCCTATAAGAATATCGTTGCGACCGGTTGTCCTTGCATCGACACCGAGTTTTTGCAAAGCATGTTCAACCATTGTCATATAACGATTGAAAGTGAAATTCACATTGGTATCGGGTGTGATGTATGAGAGCATGATATTGCCTTCGTCGGCATATACACACCCACCACCACTCTTGCGACGATAGAACTCAATGCCTTTGGATTTGCAAAAACCGACATTGACTTCATTGTCGATTAACTGATTGCGACCGAATATTACCGTGGGAGGAACTTGCCACATGAAAAAGTAGTCTTGTGGGGGAAAAGACTGTGCTATATACTCTTCCATTGCCAAATAGAACGGAAGCCTATATACTCTTTCATCTGGAAGCTGAACGAATGTCATTGCATAAGCAATTTTGTTATGCCAACAAATTTATTAAATTAAAATTTAAAAGCAAGAGGTATAACATTTTTTTTGATAACAGTTAAAAATAGAAAAGGCGAATGCCTGTGAGCATTCGCCTTTTCTATTTTTATAATTTTCACTATTACTTTGCAACAGCCTCAAGACGTTTGAGGATTGCAAACACAAAGAGTGCCGCAAGAAGACAGATACCTGTCAATACACCCCAAACAACTGTAAGTGAAGCACCCCACATAAGAGCAGGAATAGACACGAGGAAGTTACCGAGTGCAGTAGCCACAAACCAGCCACCCATCATCATACCCTTGTACTTTGGAGGAGCAACCTTAGTTACGAAAGAGATACCGATTGGAGAAAGCAACAACTCAGCAAATGTAAGCACGAGATATGTTGAAATCAACCAGTTGGCAGATACATCAGCCATATGCATTGGCTGACCTGCTGCATCAATCTCAGGAGCAGGCAAGCCCAATGAACCTACAGTCAAAAGCACGTATGCAGCAGCAGCCACCAACATACCCAAACCTATCTTCATAGGAGCAGAAGGCTCTTTGCCTCTCTTTGCCAAAGCACCGAATATTGCAATAGAAACCGGAGTCAACGCAACCACGAAGCAAGCATTGAACTGCTGGAAGATTGGTGCGCTAACCTCTGTAACATCAGGAAGTGAATTATACTTGTAAATCAAGCCACCGATAGCGGCAAGAACAACAGCGCCTGCAATACCCTTACCCTTAACAGTGTTGCTTTGGAAGATACCGAACAAACCATAAACAATGAATATTGCAAACACAAGGTTTGTAACGTCAAATGCCATGCTCTGGATACCGGTAGAAGTTGTAGCGGTGTAGTCACGGGCAAAGAATGTCAATGTAGAACCATTCTGGTGGAATGCCATCCAGAAGAAGATAACCACTGCAAATACAAGGCAGAGACATACAATACGCTCTTTTGTCTGCGCTGGAGTAAGCTCGTCGGCTACATTGTTGTCGCCTGCAGCAACTTCGCCTTTACGACGGTCGGTGTGGCTGAATGTACTGCGGAACGCATAGTAGATACCCATTGAAATGATAAGAGAAGCACAAGCCACGGCAAAAGCAAAGTGATATGAATCTGCCTCGCTTACGCCAAGAGCATTCTGAGCCCACTTCATGATTTCAATAGCAGCAGTAGGAGCGAACATAGCACCAATGTTGATAGCCATGTAGAATACGCTGAAACCTGCATCGCGCTTGCTTGCATACTTTGGATCATCGTACAAGTTACCCACCATAACCTGCAGGTTACCCTTGAACAGACCTGTACCAAGAGAGATAAGCAACAATGCACCTGCCATTGCTATGATAGCAATTGAACCTTTACCAAGTGGCAAAGAAAGGAGCACGTATCCGAGGAACATAATGGTAATACCGATTGTTACCAT
>JAGBSZ010000173.1 GCA_017631585.1 Bacteroidaceae bacterium | reverse complement strand
TATGCGCTTTCGCTCGTCTGCAACAGTTTCAAACGGAAAAGCCGTTGAAAGCACGCGATAATCACCGGAATATGCAACACCCGCACTTTTTCTGTTACCTTTATATATAAAAGAGACAAAAGCATCGTCAATGGGCACAAGCACATCGGGACAAGAGAGCGCATAACACTTCTCGTTTACACCACGCTTCACCGGCAAGTCCAAGCCAGAGCCATAAACGATATCTTCGGATTTGTCAAACACTGTACCTCCATAATCAAGACGCAACACATCACGTATGAAAGCCCTATCATTTTCATTGATATACATATCGCTTGCCAAATAAGCACCACTGACATATAGTCTGCCACCATTGGCACAATATTCCCTAATCCTTTCCTGCAATTCCAAAGGGAAAGTCTTGTACTCACCATAATATCCAAGCCCGGAAGCCATTCCACCTTGCTTTTCAACGCCAAGAATAATATCTACAGCATCATAGTCAGCCATATTAGCACAACCCGAAATCACCGCATCACTACCACAAGAGACAAATGTAATTCCGTTAGCAGCCAGAGCCTTGCCATGAACAGCAGGATAATCAAATGTATTTCCGGCAATAAGTTTACCTTCCAGTTCGCAGCCACTCATACCCATACCATTCTCATACCCGATATTCTCGCGCAACAAATCAAGCTGGTTACCGCAGAACTCAGGAGTACGCATATAAGCAACACCCGCATCTATATCCAAATCAAAACCCATCCGTTCGTTAGTCAGAACAGAGTATGGTGCATCCAACCGATGGAATCCATTTACGACAAGAACCTTTTTCGACGGTTTTCCCGAAACATATACAGATAGTATCTCCGACGGCAGACTGCAACCCCCATCATTGAGTGCCGACACCTTAAAACTATAAAGCATATCCTTTTCTACAGCCACATCCAAATGGGTATCCTTCACCACCACACCGTTATCAAAGCCACCGTCATCCATTCTCTTATACACCACATAGCCTTTGGCTTTCGCCGTCGGCTCATGCGGGTCATCAACCGGAGTCCAGGACAAATGCGCCACACTTTCATCCTTTGACAATTGTATTGAAAAACTCTTTACAGGCAATGGCTGAACAACATATTTATCCCCATGCACATAAGCAATATGTTTTAATAGCGATTTATACACCGAACGCGCCATCACAAATTTGAAATTCGGGTTCAATCCGAGCCTCATATCCGCAAAATTCTGATGTGACAGCGACTCAAAAATCATAGACGGAACAGACGGAATGCGCGATTCACTATAATTCTTGTCAAGAACACCGCGAACCCGCCATTTCACCCCCAAGGTATTATATAAATCATCCTGAAGATTATTCAGCATAAATGAAGCAAAATCGCGTGACATACAGCGAGAACGCCCGGCAGCAAGAGTATCGCATTCAAAATCAGTTGTCACAATACCCAATGAACCAACAAGTGTGTCACCGTCAAAGTAACCGGCATCGGAGTGAAAGGAAAAAGATAACTCAATCGGTACATTCAAACCCACCGTATCAGGATTATACACCGAGCCTCCTGAGAGATAATTCAAAGCATGCGAACGACTGTTTATATCATCGCGATAATCATTCTCCCCCTTATATGTAGAATATACATCCACAGGAAAGCCACCTGTCTGCAAATTATATCGCGCACCTTCGAGATACCTTGGCAATCCGCTTGTCTGCAGCAGAGAATCGCCACGGGCAACACACCCCATACCTCCTCCAAAGCGCACAGCATCAGCACTCACCACCCCCTTATGTTCGCTGGTACTTACAAGAGACACACCTTGTCCCTTTACACCGGCATTGAACGTATGTGTTCCAAGATACACCCATGTTCCGCCACCCATAGTCTGATTCACTTTATATACAGTAGAACCACCGGCATGTATAATGGTGTAACAGGCATCCGGTACCGAGTTTTCGTAAGTTCTGTACGAAACATATACTGCATACTCGCCATCATGCCCGATATAAGGCATCCATTTGACTGAAGCCTCAGCACTGCTACCCTCCGCAGTTGCCTTGGCATAGCTCGACGTTCCCATTATAAAAGGATTATCGCCGTCAACATAAATTTCCTTTAAATTGGCATATCCTAAAGAATCCTTTTGCCAACTGTTCTTTCTACCACCATGTTCTACATAACGCGAGCCACTCTTTCCGGCATCATTATCCACGATAACACATTGCGGTTGCCAATCTCGTTCGCGCGGAGTATATACCAATGCTCCGGCATTTTCAAGCATTGGAATAAGAAACGGAACAACTATTGACTGTGTAAACAAATCCTCGGTTGTACAGAAGAGATACGGACGTTGCCATTTCCATAGAGAATCAGCAACAGAATAATACCTACCATGACTTTGTCCCACAGCAAGATGTCTTCCCTCAAGACCATATTTTACCCTGAAAGGTCGGGAGTGGTCTTTCACCCAAGGATTGCCTTCATACTCAAGTTTTCCCCATAGGCGCGACTTGTCAACACCTTTTTTACGATATATATTAGGTATGCAATCGTCGATAGGTTTCCCTTTACATAGAACTCTTATCTTATACTTTTTATATTTTAAAGGCAACAATGCCCTGATATCGTCATATACACGTTTCACCATATCAGGTGTAAACGGTTGGGCATAGAAAGCATCGTTGCAATATATTGTCAATTCCTGGGATTTTTTATTGAGAATTATATTATTGCGTCTCCGGTCAAGAGCAACAAACTTCGTGACGCATCTGTCCGACGTATAATTATTGAAATACTCGGCTATTGAAAGGGCAACGGTTCTATCGACCTTTTGCGCCGACAGAACCGTGATACACATTGCAGCAGTCAAAAAGACTGCCAGTCGTTTGAGCATGATTGTCATTCAGGCTTTGACAATGCAACTATTTCGTTAAACAAAGCTTTTGCATCAGCATTGAACGAATCGCACAACGCATCGAAATATTTCTTTGCAGGCATACCCGGTTCAACGTGGCTCACGCGAGCAACATATTCCTTGTTCAATGCAAAAATTCTGTTGAACAAATCAACCCACGCTTCAGTTTCACCTACAGCATCGTATGAAGCGAAAAAAGCCTCAGTAGCCAAATCGTCAACAATGAATGCAATAACCTTCTTTAAATTCTTTCTACTTGCCATAATCTTGTTTTTATTTGAATTACATCTGTAAAGATATACATTCTGCACAAAAGAAACAACTCCACAAGGCAAAAATAAGATTATTTTAGTGCATAAACGATAAAAAAGACAAAAGCACTTTCAAATGTCGCAAAAAATGGCGAAATTTGCCCGAAGAACATTATACACAATAAACACATATTCAATAACATGAAAATTAGCGCATTGCAACAGGCAAGGGCTGCATATCAGCCCAAACTTCCCCAGGCTCTTACCGGGACAGTAAAACTTTGTGAAGGTGCTGCAACCGAGTCGGTAGCAGACCAGGAGGCTATCAAAGCCATGTTCCCCAACACTTACGGTTTGCCCATCGTAACATTCGAGAAAGGTGGCGAAGCTCAGGAGTATCCTGCAATCAACGTAGGTGTAATCCTTTCAGGAGGTCAGGCACCCGGCGGTCACAACGTTATCGCAGGTCTTTTTGACGGTGTAAAGAAATTGAATCCTAACAGCCGTCTTTACGGTTTCCTTATGGGTCCCGGCGGTCTTGTTGACCACAAATACATGGAGATTACAGCTGAACTTATGGACGAGTACCGCAACACAGGTGGTTTCGACATCATCGGTTCAGGTCGTACAAAGCTCGAGAAGACCGAGCAGTTCGACAAAGGTCTTGAAATCATCAAGCAGCTCGACATCAAGGCACTTGTAATCATCGGTGGTGACGACTCTAACACAAACGCTTGCGTACTTGCTGAATACTATGCAGCAAAGAACACAGGTGTTCAGGTAATCGGTTGTCCAAAGACTATCGACGGTGACTTGAAGAACGCATACATCGAGACATCATTCGGTTTCGACACAGCATGTAAGGTATATTCAGAGGTTATCGGTAACATACAGCGCGACTGTAACTCGGCTCAGAAATATTGGCACTTCATCAAGCTAATGGGTCGTTCGGCTTCTCACATTGTTCTTGAGTG
>JAGBSZ010000172.1 GCA_017631585.1 Bacteroidaceae bacterium | reverse complement strand
TACAACAAGAGGTGAGATATATTCCTTTTTCATATTCGTATAAGAGGCCCCCTCCGTCTCCCCCATTATGGGGAGAGTTTGGAGGACTTTGTTTAAAATAATCTTTTTCGGTCCTTTAAGTCCCTCTCATTATGGGGAGGGTTAGGGTGGGGCTTTATTTCACCAAAACCTTTTTACCATTCACTACATAAACACCAGCCTTAGTAATTTCGTTCACACGGCGACCGGTGAGGTCGTATATAACAGTTTCAGTTGCTTCTGTCTCAACCTCTTCGATAGCTGTTGTGCCACCGAAGTTAAAGCGTAGGCTTGCGCTACCTGAAGCACCAGGTATAAACAAGTATGCCTTGTGACTGTTATTCTGGAAACGGTTGTTATTTAACTTATCCTTGTAGAATGCAGTAACACCATCAACCACGCCAAGAGCATAGTATGTACCTGCCCCAGTGTAGTATGTTGTAGCTACAGAACCGCGAAGGTCGCTTGCAATAGCCTCTGCATCTTCAGTGATTGCAAGGTTGTAAGTTGTAGCCTCTTCAACATCAGCATAAAGAACAACGCCTGTGTTTGCAGGGATTACGCCACCTTCAATTTCGTTCAATGTCACCCAGTTGCCGTTGATTGTTGCGGTATAAGCTGTAACACCGGTTGGAACTGCCACCGCTACAGGAGCATAGAATGTAGCATATTTAGCGGTAGAGATTGTTACAGGGAGTGAAGTAACTTCCTCGATTGTCCAAACATAACCATCACGATTGTCAGGATTACCAGTACCGCTGTCAATGTTTGTACCAGAGCCATAGATTACTCTCACACCAAGTCTGATGTTGTATTTACCAACAGTTCCCTTATTCGCAGCTGTAAATTCAACAGTAGTAGTTTCGCCAATGGCAGTCAAATCGTATGCGTTTATTGTCTGACCGGTAGCGTATGAAAGCAATGAAGCACCATCATAATAATAGATAGTAGTATTGTCCTCTTTCTCTACCATTGTCAAACGGTTGTCGCTACCAGAAATTGTAGATGAAACATATTTACCACCGTCAACGCAGCTGAATGCATAGTACTTACCTGCTACTGGCATATTTAATGTAAGAGCAGGAGCATTGTCAAGAGCTGTTTTTGCAGCGTTAATCTCATCAACACTCTTTTTAGCCTGTTCTACAATTGTAGCTTTTACTATAGCTTCAGCACCGGCAAGAGCTGCAAGGAAAGCATCCTTATCGCCACTGTACTGACCAAGAGCATCACCCAAAAGCTCAGCATAAGGAGACTTAGCGTTATATGCAGTCTGCAATGCATTAAGAGCGGCAATCTGCTCATCAGTGATAGCAAGGTTGTCAAGCTCGTATGTAGAACCAATGAACTCAATACTCCAAGCTGAAGCCTGGCAATTATCAATAACTGCCGGTTTCCAGCTTACAAGAGCACCACCGCTTTGTGCGTGTTGAGCAGCGTTTGTGCTGTTTGCATCAGCATTATACTGCAAGTTGTAAGCACCGTCCCAATTGTCAATCTTAACAATCTGAACCTTAACATCGCGCATTGTGTGACCTGTCAAGTAGTCGTTGATAGCATATGAAGTACCATTTGCATCGTATTTATCAACAATAGGAGCAGCATCGGTATTGTGGGCTGGGATAGTCATCCACATTTTCTTGTTGAATCTGTCGGCTGTTGCCCATTTCCAAGCACCATCATAATAGATTGCAGAACCTTTTGAATAACCACCGTTCCATGCACTTGTAATAATATATGCAGGAGCATTCTTTGCTTTGTTGAATACCGCAATAGCAGCCTCCAAAGACTCAAGTGTAGCATCTTCGGCAGCAAGAGCCGCAGTCAAAGCATTGTATGCAGTTGTTGTGTACTGACCGTATGCAGGTTCATCTACGTGGTTTTTCTCATTTGCAGCAAGAATAGCAGCAACCTCTTTCTTAATATTTGCAGTAGCCAAAGTTCTCTCTACCTCCAACAACGCCTGAGCCTTTACGTTCCACTCTGCAGCAACGACACTCGCATTCTTGAATGCTTCATATGACTCCATAAGAGTATTGACATCGTCTGATGCAGGGAAGAAGTATAACTCAGAAAGTGTAAAGAATTTAGAACCTGTATTTGTAGAATTTACGGTCAGACGTATATACTGATACTCCTTTTCGCCTAATTTTGCCGAGATATAAGGAGTCATTGTACCATCGAGAGTAGTTGTAACTGTGCCAATTTCCTCATAATCAGTGTCATTGTTAGAACCTGAAACTGTGATATTCACAGGACGGTTATTACCGTTACCCGCACGAGGAGCCATATAGAAATAGAAACCATTTACAGCTTTGCCAAAGTCGGCTCTGATGTAATGTACACCGGAACCATCACCGGGTTCTTCTCCGTAAGCACTATGGAAATATGAAGCATTTGCGTAAGACTTATCCAAGAGAGCATCATAGCTACCCTCAGCGTTTGACTTATAGTTTGAATAGTATTTGCTTGCATCAGTTACAAGACCATATGCACCCTGGACAGCCTGAGCAAAAGCATTTACATTGTCAATTTTGTCTTTATTATACTTATCGCGTGACACAACCTCGCCAACTGTTGTCACATCCCAAAGAGAAGCACCGTCTTCGAGGTCGTACCAAGAAATCAGTTTGTAGTTAGTGTGGTTTGCAAGGTGCAACATATTTCCGTTGCTTGCTACAAGCGCAACCCTGTTTTCTGCAGTTGGGATAACTTTATAGAAAGCGGCATTGTTATAATTTGTTTCTCTTGGAGTTGTGTCTGCAGGAGAACCAAGATAGATGTTGTTGACCATGTTATAGAGTTTTACAAACTCACCACCAACAACATCCAAAGTCCACAAAGCACCATTATCATCTTTTGCAACACCGGCAGGGCGGTTGTTGGTTGCATCGTAGCCAAGGAAAAGGTCTCTACGAGGGTCATTTTTTGTAAGGTCAAAATCACCAACATTATCAAGCTTTACGCTCTTGTTGTCTGCTGTCTTTACATAGCTACAAAGAACATCTGCAATAGCCTTCAAAGAAGCAACACCACCATCGTTGGCAATAGCTTCAATTTGAGCAATGTAGCTCTCCTTTGCAGGGAAAAGACAAGTAACATTGGCAAGGGCTTCAATCTTTGTCTTTGCATCTGTTTTTTTGGCAGAAATAGCGTCTTCTGTAACTGCAACAGCCTCAATAACCCACTGTGAACCACCATCTCCAGCAGACCAATAATCTACCAGGTATCCTTTACCCTGATAATCATTCCAGCTATTGTTTCCAGAGAAATCAGCATTCTTGGAGATTGACACACCATTGTCAGTCTTTGAAGCAATATACCAATCGCTACCATCAGTTGTCCATTTGTTTGAAGTTGCAAACATCTTGTCTCCGGCAACAAGATTGTGGATTTTCACAGTTGCAACACCATCAGTTACACTACCTGTGAAGTAGAAATACGATGCATAAGAAACCGCATCCTTATCCAACAATGCATTTGCAACATTGTCATCGGCATAAGTAACGTACTTATTAGCACTTGCTTTTTTGATTGTGTACACCTTAATGTCACCATCGGTTGACATCTGTGGAAGGTCTTTTGGACCCGCCCATGCTGTCATTACACAAAGCAACATCAACATAAAAGAAGTAATCTTTTTCATAAAATTCAGTTTGTTAACTATTAGTTTATTTTATTTATTATCAATGAATTGACTATAAAATTTTGTTCAGTCTCTTGGCAAGAGAAAAAATCGCTATAAAATTAGTAAAATTTTATAAGATATAATTGCGGTAACACGCTTTTTCTGCTATCTCACCCACTTTTTTTAACACTTGTTATCATTCGTTATTAGTACTTTACTTTTGGCATAATACCGCAAACGGCAACAAAGGCAGGCTGTCCATACCTGACTATCCTTAGAAAATGTTGACACTATTTAGAGCGGTTAACTAATTTAGTTTACATTACAACTGAAACGCTTTACATCACCCTACGACACTTTGTGTATTCCCATTTCGAATGTTCACTGCATGCATGATTGTTTAGCAAAATTGCATCTCGTTTATCCGTAATCGCCTGTGTATCAATTATTAATCGTTCACAGATTCTCTCTTGCCAAGAGATTGAACAAAATTCAACGATTAAAACATTGATAACAAAGAAGATAATAAATAAAATTAATAAACTAAATTATGAGAAAAATTACTTTGATTCTTTCGCTCCTTTGCTTGGTATGCTTTGGCGTGAATGCGCAGGTGGAAGTGGTAGTAAGCCCTACATCTGGAACTTTTACAAGTTCTAATAATGAAAGAACTTGGCATGGTGAGTGGACAAGTAACGTTGAGCCACAATTGGTGTTGACAGTGCATCAATACAGTAACAATATGACTGTTGCTGATGAAAAACTTGAACTTTGGTGTGGCAGTTACAACAATAACAATTGTTCTTACACATTAAGTGTTGCGTCTGGCTATGTGATTACTGGTTATAGCTTTAAATGCGTTGATAAAAATGCTACCCAAAATAGATTTATAAAAATTGAAGCTACCGGTAAAACTGTTAACGTAAAAGATAATGACACCTTTGAAGTTACTGGTTTAAATTCTAGATGTGCAGGATTTAATCTTATAGGATTTGTTGAAGGTGATGCTAAGGAAAAAAATAATGGTATAATTGTTACTGATTTTAGGGTGACGATAGTTGAAGCAACTTCTGTTCCTAAAGATACATATATTGCAAACAACCTCGTAAAGGTTTCCGATTACCCAACCAACGGCGAATGGGCAGAGAATACCACTTGGTATTTTATACAAAACAAAAAAGGTGCATCAGTATCATTGGATAATTCGAATAATAGCGGATATCTAACATTAAATAACAATAAGAAACCTGCAATTGATGATGAAAAGGCTATGTGGTGCATTGTTGGAGCTGAAGGATGCTACCGTTTTTACAATAAAGCAGCCGGAACAACAATGGCACTTACTTCCACAAGAGCACTTAATACAAACTCTGCGTGTTTTAATATGCAAAACTGCTCTGCAACAGCGAAACAGATTTTTGATCTCGTCGCATCCCAACAAAAAGGTTACGTTGTCATTAAGGACGTAAATAACGAAAATAACTATTGGAATTACAGAGATGCCAACCTCGCTTATTGGAACGACAGCGGTGCACTCAATGACGATGGTTCTTCATTCTTATTTGTAGATATGAATGAGGTTAGCGCAATTGTTAACGAAACAGATAAACTGCTTTCTGAAGCAGAAGCAAAGTACTCTACTATAGCAACTCCTATTGACCTTACAAGAAATAACTACGAAATGTTGTATTGCAATGCTCCTTGTACAAATACACAATATGGTGACCAATTTGAAGGACATTGGGAATACCTGTTTGATGGTAATTACAATACTATCCTTCATACAGAATATGGAGCTGGAACATCTACTGATAACTTAGATCATTATATCAGGGTTAATATGGGAGATGGTAATACAATTCAAAAATTCCAACTTACAATAGGTACACGTTCTAAAAATTGCACTGTAAACTCTCCGACAACTATAGTAGTTGAAGGATGTAATGAAGAAAATGGTACTTATGAAGAAATTAGTACAGTTTCGAATATTCCCCAGACTAATAGTTATGATTACACATCTCCTGTGCTTACTAATGGTAAGTCATATCGTTACATCCGTTACAGAGTAACTGCAACAGGCTCCAACCAGAAAGATGGTGGAGGTAAGACATTCTTCTTTATCGCAGAATTCGGGATGAGTGCTGTAGAAGAAGCTTTTAGCATTTCAGAGGATTATGCAGAATATAAAGAGCAGTTTAAAGCGATAATAGATGCTAAGAATAACGTTCTTAATGCACCCTCAATTCAGGCATTGCCTGCTGCTACAACGAATTTGAACAATCTGTACACGACATTACACAGAATGTTATGTCCAAATTATTATCTTCTCAAGGACAAGGTTGCTGAACTTACAGATGTTATTTTAAACAATATTGGTAATGCCGTAGGTCAGTATTCAAACGCAGATGCAGTTGAAATCTATGTTAATGAGGCAAACGAGCTTCTTGAAAATAGTGCTAGCACAGAAAAAGATTTTGCAGAAGCACTTGAGGCTTTTAATGGATTTGAATTACCTTCCGTAAATCTTCCTATAGATGGAAAATTCTATCTGATTCGCTCTGCAGTAAAGGAGAATGGTTATATGTATGCAGCACTCTCTGATGTTAACGTTGGCGATAAGGATGAAACTAATAAGGTTTGTTGGGCAACATCTACAACACCTGCAAACGTAGGTATTTGGAAATGTGAGGTTATCGATGGAAAAATCTATTTCAAGAATGTTCATACAGCAAGCTACTTCTTGAATACTAAGGCTTACCACCCTACAGTTTTAAGCGAAAAAGAAAAGGCTGTTGTTACTTTTACTGCTTTGGGTGAAAGACAAGTTAATATTAAAATTAATGAAGCTCAGATTCACGCACAAGACAATGGCTATGTTGTTCCTTGGACTGGTGGCAAGAACACTCCTTCTGCATGGTATATCGAGGAGATTGCATCACCTGTATCACACACAGTTACTATTGGTCCTGCCGGTTATGCAACATTAATGCTTGGATTTGATGCAAAGATTCCATCGATAGAAGGCGAAGAGAATGGCGTATATACAGCCGTTATTAACGGAGGTTGGGCTGTTATGACAAAAGTTGAAGATGTTCTTCCTGCAAATACAGCTGTTATCATTAAGGCTAACCCCGGTGATTACGAATTTGTTTACACAACGGAGACTGCTACAATAACTGAGAACGACCTTAAGGGTACGCTCTACAACAAGAATATCGAAGAAAAGGCTTATGTTCTTGGTAAGGACGAGAACGATGTTGCATATCTTGGTGTAGCCAAGATGACTGATGGCAAATTCCTCAACAATGCGAACAAAGCTTACTTGCCGGCACCGGCAGAAGCAAGCAATGTTGCTTATTATGGTCTCCGTTTCGACTTTGGTGGCACAACTACTATCGAAGAGGTTGAGACAGAGAACGCAGAAACTATTATTTACGACCTCACCGGTCGCCGTGTGAACGAAATCACCAAGGCAGGTGTTTATGTAGTGAATGGTAAAAAGGTTTTGGTAAAATAAAGCCCCACCCTAACCCTCCCCATAATGGGAGGGACTTAAAGGACCGAAAAAAGATTATTTTAAACAAAGTCCTCCAAACTCTCCCCATAATGGGGGAGACGGAGGGGGCCTCTTATAAGAATATGAAAAAGGAATATATCTCACCTCTTGTTGTAGAGGTAAATGTTGAAGCAACAAACATGCTTGCAGCATCGTT
>JAGBSZ010000171.1 GCA_017631585.1 Bacteroidaceae bacterium | reverse complement strand
TGTAACATTTATTCGAACATATGTATCAAAATTTACAATTTGTTCATAATATCCATACACTTTGTTTACACTTTGGATTTACTTTTGAAATATATTACGTGTATACTGTATTTAAGATAAAAAATAAAAAAAAAAACGGCTGGTGCGGCTGTATAGTTTTTATACCCTAAAAATGATATTTTTTTAGGTTAGCGACCGCATACCCAAAATTGTGTTGTTTTTCGGGGCGTTGCCGGAACGTCCGCAAACGGTATTAGTTGACTAATCCTGATTTTCGGTGGCACTGGGTTTAGTGTCTGTACATTGAAAACTTCATATCCGTGTTTGGTTGTCCGCTTCAATTAGCCGACTAATAGAAAGGTGGTTATATGAATTATTTTAACTTTTCTTTTTTAGGCAGTGAGGTTTTAGTACAAGTATACAACGCTTATGATTTTGATAACAATAAAATCATTCTAGCGGAGATACGATTTGAAGACAATCTATCAGACTTTGATTATCCCGACTTTATTACTGAAATAAAAATGTAATATGTTAATTAGTCGGCTAATTGAAGCGAATGACCGCTTCATAACTATTATCCATTTTTCAAGTAAAGGAGAAAAAGCTATGAAAAAAGAAAACACAAAGAAAAACGAGGTTGTAGCAACAAGTGAGGTTTCCGCAACGAGTGAGGTTTCCGCAACGAGTGAGGTTTCAACACCTATCATGTCGGTGTCAACTTCAAAGGTTGCGACAAGGGGTATCGAGTCGGCTAGTGGTGAGATTGTCACAAAGTATGTTATCGACTTAGCCGTACCCACAAAGGGTGGTCTTTCAAAGGTCGAAACGACCAATGCGATAATCGCGAAGAACGTGGACTACATACAAAAGTTGACCGATATTTCAGAGTCGGCGGAGTTAACAAAGTGTCGTTTCATGTCGGAGATGTCAAAAGACGATAACTACAAGTCCCTTGGCTTTGAGTCTATGAACGACTTTTCAAAGCACGTTTTCGGGATTGAGAAAACGGCTAGTAATGCGTATGTAAACATTGGTCGACTTTTTATAGACGGCGACCTAGAAAGTCCTCACATATGGGATTTCATACCGTCTGGTTTTGGAAAGTCACACCTACTCGAAATCGTGAACGTATTACCGACCGACTTAATGACCGATATAGAGTCTAACAGAAAAGACCTACTCTTAATCGTGGAGTCGCTCATAAACAACGGAGTCATTACAAGCAATATGTCTACCATGTCTTTAAGAAAGGCACTCAAAGAGGCGCGCGAAACGGTGAACGAGTCGGGAGAAAAAACCTACAATCTCAAAGAGGCAGGGAAGGCAGGGCGTAAAGCAAAATCAGAGTCAAAGCCCGAAACGACCAACACGGATATAGACGTTGTAGACAATACCACACTTGCAAAAGCAGTGCTTATATCGGCAAAACAGAGTGTAGAAAAGTGTGAGTCTGTTATAACCGCAATCGGTGAGGTGGAGTCAAACAAGCTTTCGGAGATAGTGAAGACTCTCACCGAATTGATTAGCACTCTTGAGTAACGAGTGCTAGGACGAACAAGGGTTCGAGAGAACCCTTGTTCGACTGCCTGTCGATTGTTAGCACTCGCCACGAGTGAGTGCTAATAATCAAACAGGTGTTATTATAACTTCCGTTATATAATATCTGTTATATAACATCTGCTACTTTTTTAATTTTTTTAAATTTTATATTTAGTTAACTAATAAGGCATATCTATTCTTGCGCCCTTATTTTTCAAAAAATTCTTTTTTCAAATCTAATAGGTATGCCTTATTAGTCGACTAAATTCTATAGATGATTGAAAGGAGCATCGAATAGTCAACTAATTACCAATTAACCCCGGGGGGTTAAAAATGCCGCCCGAAATAAAAATTTAATTATAAAGGAGATAAGAAAATGAAAGGTTTTAATTTTGCAAATGTAAACAGACGTCCGGTATTTGATATTGACACAGAGAACTTTGACTACTTCTCACTCCAGGAGCTTTTTGAGGAGAACGATGAGGATGAGGATAAGGTGTATCCGGTATATGCAATTTACATCAACACCAAGGGGAAGTATGAGGACGCACCGGTGGTTGCTTTGGAAGATCGCTATGTAAATCTGCCGGCAAATCAGCTTGATGCTGCAAAAGAGATTCTTGCTTCTGATCAGGCTATCCAGGCAATTAACAATGGTAACTGTGGTATCCAGATCCGGAAGTACTACAAGAAGAAGTTCGACAGATGGTGCTACACCGTTGACTGGGTCAACATCTGATTACGACTCCTTCATTAGTCAACTAATCATTTTTATGGTGGGGGTTTAAAAGCCCCCACCGGGTTTAAAAATATTTATGAAAGGAGATAACCATGAGAAGAAAAGAAAAGGAGATAATCATTAAAAGAAAAGAATTTGTTAATACGAAAATAAACATAACTTCACAGTTGGATTTTGAAGAAAAGGAAATGGCAGAGAGATTTGGTGATTGTGATTTTTTTGGATTCTTGATACTATATAGGTTTATGTCAAATAAGTACCTGGAGTATATCCGAGATTTATGTAACTATTTACTTGACTCAAAAGATAGCGAACTTGAAGTGCCAGAAGAAATAAATGATTATGCTAGTTCAATAGAGGATGATATTTTGAGGGATCTAAGAAGGATTAGAGCAAATTTTTTGGTAGAATGGTATAATAAGAGGGGGTGATAAAATGAATGACACGATCATTTATCAGCTTAACAGCAATGAAAAGCGCCGCTTTGCATCAGCAGACCACAAATGTTGCTATTGCGGAGAGCGTATAACATCACTCCCCATATCAGTGCGTTACCAGCTGGGAAAATCGGCAATATACAATTTCTATCATATGTCATGCTTCTTATTAAATCACCCTACGGGTCATGTAACTAATGCTAAAAACATCAAAAATTTATTTGATAAGGGGGTATAAATATGGCTAAAAGAGCGGGGCTATTCGAAAGAATAGCCGCTTCTCTTGAAAAGAGAAGAGAAGAAAAACGTGCAAAGAAAGAAAAAGCTAAAATCAAAAAGGCGCAGAAAAAGTCACGTGGTTCTGCGTCCGAAAAACGCAAATCCCATCTGTCAGATGAAGCTTATGTCAAGCGTTACTCAAAGTCTCTTAGTCAACTAATTGATGTTGCAAATGAAAGGATGATTGCAATATCAGAAAAAGGCTTAATGTCAAAAGCCATGTATGATGTAAGCCGGACAGGAAATCTTGAAGATACAATGTTTTCAATTCCTGAAAATATAACAAGAAATGATTTCATCGAACTTAAGTTCAAAGTTCAAACTTTTCTAAACGATCCTACCTCGACAATAGAGGGGGCGGAAAAATTCACCGAGGAAAACTATGAATTGTACTTCAAACGTACACATAGCGTAAAGAAAGAGGGTGATATAGAAGCAACATGGCATCCGGGGTTATTTATAAACCAGGATTTTGCAAAAGCGGCTTATTCAGCTTATCGTTCAGCTGTTGAAGATGCACAAATTGCTTCATTTTCTCAATATGATTCCGAATCTCTTATTCTCTATACATTTTCATACATGGATCAGCACGGAATAACCTCAATAGAATCTGATGACGATAGAGGAGCAGTTGTGGAAGCACTACGCCAATATGCAGAACAGCATGATAAGGAAAGGAGAGATCAAATTAAAGCATTAACAGAAGGAAAAAATCCCGAAAATTTGGGTGATTCTTCTTTGTTTAGAAAGAGGTGATAATATGTCATATTCTAACGATAGGGGGGTGTATTTTTGCAAGACTCCCGATATGGATGAGTTTAATAAAACTCTTTATTCATTTCTTGCAGATCCTAATGTCTTGGACACATATAAGTCAACTAATTGGGTTTCAACCGTAAAGTGTAATTACGGACAGGTAGAGTATCTTAATATCCCAATTTCATTCGATATTGAAACTTCTTCAACTTATGTTGAAGAAGAGAAGTTTGCCACGATGTACATTTGGCAGTTCGGCATTAACGGAGTAATAATTCTTGGTCGTACTTGGTGGCAGTTCATGTTACTTCTAAACAAATTAGTCGACTATTACAATCTTAATCTTAACAGACGTATATTATGCTACGTTCACAACCTGGGTTACGAATTCCAGTTCATGCGTGAATGGATAAAATGGCAAGAGGTATTTGCTCCAAAGAAAAGGCGTCCTCTTATAGCGTTAGCAAAAAATGGAATAGAATTCCGGTGCTCACTTTTGCTTTCAAACTACGCATTAGCGAACATCCACTTGAATAAATACGTAGTAAACAAAGCAGTCGGAGATTTGGATTATTCAAAGTTGCGCACACCAATTACTCCAATCACAGACAAGGAGTTGGGTTACTGCATTAACGACGTTCGTGTAGTAATGAGTTATATCCAGGAGAAAATTGAGTTAGAGGGGTCTATAGTAGCAATACCTCTGACAAATACCGGAAACGTCAGGCGTTTTGTGCGTAATAGAGTATTTGGTGACAAGTTCTCGGGCAGAGAAGCAAAGCGCATCCGCCGCAGATATAACGATCTTATGTCTAATTTACGTATACGTTCAAAAGATGAGTACGACCAGTTAAAGCGAGCATTTGCCGGGGGCTTTACTCACGCAGCCGTTCAGTATTCAAGACAGGTTCTTGAAGAAGAAGATGTTGGTGAAATAGGTTCAATGGATTTAGCTTCTAGCTACCCTTATGTGTGCGTAGCGGAATATTTTCCTATGTCAGGAGTGATAGAAGAATTTGATTCTATTTCTTCTTTCGATTACTTCAAAAAACTTCTTTCAAAATACTGCGTAATTTTTGATGCAAAGATTACCGGATTAAAACCTATTTTTGAATACGAAAATATGCTTTCAGCTTCTAAATGCATATTCACCGGAGAACATTCAGAAAACAATGGGCGTGTTATTTCGGCTGACGAGTTGTTCACAACTTTCACCGAATTAGACTTCGATACGTTTTTAAAATTTTACGACTTTGATACAATCAGAATATATAACGTTCGTTGCTATCGCCGGGGCTATCTTCCAAAAGATTTAATCCTTTCCATCCTTGACTTATACGAAGCCAAAACAACTCTCAAGGGAGTAGAAGGATCGGAAATAGATTACATGGTCTCCAAAAATATGATTAACAGTTGTTACGGAATGATGGTCACAAATATTGTCCGTGACGAGTTAGACTATGACGGAGAATGGATAGAAAGAAAGCTAACTGATGAAGCAGCTATTAGTCAACTAAAAGATTATAACAATGATTGGTCACGCTTCTTATTCTACGCCTGGGGGGTTTATGTAACTGCTCATGCAAGACACAACCTCTTTTCAGCAATACTCGAATTCGGGAAAGATTTTGTGTATGCGGACACAGATTCAATCAAGGGTTTACACTTCTCCGATCATATGAAATGGATTAACAATTACAACGACAATGTCTTCTTGAAACTCGTCCAAATGTGTCTCTACCATGGAATAGATTTCCAGAAGTGCCAACCCAAAACAATCAAGGGTGTCAAGAAACTTATAGGTGTATGGGAAATAGAGGACTCTTACTCTAAATTCAAGACAATAGGTGCAAAGCGTTATATTTACGAATACAAATCCTCTGGTAAACTTGGACTCACCTGTGCCGGGGTGGCAAAAAAGCAGGCTTTAGAGTACTTACTATCAAAAAACAACAATTCAAATTTTGCCGCAATGGTAGAATTTGACTGGGGACTTTATTTGCCGGCAGGAAAAGGTGGAAAAATGTCTGTAACTTATATTGACAAAGAGATGTCAGCTGAATTAGTCGACTATTTAGGTGTTCCTTATAACTGCTACGAGAAATCATTTGTCCATATGGAACAAGGCTCATATTATCTATCCTTAACAAAAGAGTATCTGGATTACATCCAGGGAATTCGTGAGGT
This sequence comes from Bacteroidaceae bacterium, assembly GCA_017631585.1. Taxonomy (GTDB): domain Bacteria; phylum Bacteroidota; class Bacteroidia; order Bacteroidales; family Bacteroidaceae; genus HGM04593. Next base: position 8,744 of record JAGBSZ010000171.1, on the reverse strand, counting down.
GTCATTATGAAACAGAAATTCTATACCTTGGATAAAATAAAAGCGCATCATGCGCAGTACAATTTAATAATAGGTGAGAGATCAAATGGTAAAACATTTGCGTGCCTTTTAGAAGCGTTAACAAAGTATGTAAAATCCGGCGAGCAGTCAGCATATGTTCGCCGGTACAAAGAGGACTTCCGTGGAAAACGTGGCGAAGCTTTATTTGCTTCAGTTGTAGAAGCCGGGTATGTATCATCTCTAACCAACGGAGAGTGGGATAGAATAGTCTACTATTCATCAAAGTGGTATCTTGCCCGATATAATGAAGTACTAGACAAAATCATCCGGGATGAAACTCCAATGATGTTTGGTTTCTCATTAAATGATATGGAGCATGATAAATCAACATCATATCCACTCATAACAACTATAATATTTGACGAGTTCTTAACCCGTCAGTATTATATGCCCAATGAGTTTGTCATCTTCATGAACGTTCTCTCAACCATCATCCGTTTACGTGATAACGTAACAATCTATATGCTTGGAAACACTGTAAACAAGTACTGCCCTTACTTCAAGGAAATGGGACTCTCTCATGTTCCGGAAATGGAACCGGGGAAAATTGATATCTATTCCTACGGGGAGTCAAAACTGAAAGTGGCAGTAGAAAGATGCGCTTCAATAATGGGGGAGGCTAAAAAATCAAACAGTTACTTTGCGTTTGATAATCCTTCTCTTCAAATGATTACAGGTGGAGCATGGGAAATTGATATTTATCCTCATCTATTAGAACGCTACGAGTCCAAAGAAATTCTACTTCTTTATTTCATTGACTTCGAGGATAATCTTCTTCAATGTGAAATCATTCAGCACGGAGATTCCATCTTCACATACATACACAGAAAAACAACAGAGATAAAAGATCCGGAGAATGATATAGTATTTTCTCTAGAATACTCTCTCCGTCCAAACTTTTATCGCAATTTAGTAAGATCATCAGACAAGTTATGTAAAAAAATCAGGTGGTTCTTCGATAATTCTAGAGTCTTCTACCAGGACAATGAAGTAGGTGAACTGGTTCGTAACTATTTAAACGTCTGCAAAACAGAAGGGAGGGGCTAACGCCCCTCTCCTTTTAGTTAACTAATCAGCTTGTCGCTCTTCTTCCAGCAATAAGCAAAACCCACTCATAGTTATCATTTTCAAGAAAACCAGTAGGGAATTCTTTACGCCAGAACAAATCTCTTTGCGTGTGAATCAGTTGATTGTCATTAAGATATACATTATACAACTCACTATTATTTCCGATAATAGCTGTATTATTCTTTATCTCTGCATTAAAGCTTTCAAGAACATCTTCTTTCAAATGCAAGTCAAGTATACCAGTTCTAACAACGTCAATCTTATTAACAAAATACCATCTGCCGAACTCTCCTATGTAAACATAATTGAATCCTAAAGGACTGCTTCTTTCAATACGTACCACCGGAGTCATCATGTCAACACTATCTCTGAAATCACCAGTGAGAGTATCAACAAGTGATACCTCTTTATCTATCTGGATTACCGGGCTTGAATTCTGACACAAATATATTCCATCATTACCAACTGTCGGCTTGTTTCCACTACCAAATATTACACCGCTTCTTAATAGCCTTTCAACTTCACAAGTTTCCGTTCCGCTAGCACTAAGTAACGACAAAAGTATATTAGCAACTTCTGTATACCCTCTACAACTTCCGAGTTCCATTTCAGCCTGAAGAGGATAACCTCTGTATTTATTATAATTACTAGGCTGTTTTACTTCCGGACTCTTCAAAATTATATAGGGTTTCCGATTTCCCATAGCACCACTGCTTGAACTAAAAGCTCCACCTCTCTGTACTTGCGGCGACAATTTCTCTTCAAGCAAGTTACTACTATTGGCAATACCCGAAGCAATGCTACTACTTAATCCCTGGTTAGCACCTTCAGCAGCAAAGTCACTAGTCAGTGCAGCTGATGCTCCAATGTACTGTCCAGCAATTGCACCACCAGCAGCTGCACCGGCAGCAGAAGCAAGAGGGGCGGTCAATGTGCCGACAATAGCAGACCACATTTGTGAATAATCAGCGGAAGTAACCGGTATCTGTATCTTACAATTGCCCTCATACTGACCAATTACTTTAGTGGTATTTACATTCTGATTAACAATAAAAGCTACAAAACTTCCATTAGTTAGGCACACATGGTATTCAACTGATATATCTGACAGCATTATCTCATTTACGTCCAAGTCCACATAACCTACAAAAGGTAAGAACAACTGAGCTTTTGTATAGGGTGAATAATTAAGATAACCACCGGGCTTCAATTCTTCTACTGTAATTGTTCCACAATCAATGATTACACAATCATTATCTACATATGCAGACGATATACCAGTGTCATGATCTCCAACACATATGTTTGCTGTTCCATCCGGGGTAACATCAAAGGGGACTAATCCCAAAGAGATAATTACATCAATCGGATTTGCATACAACTTCTTAACTACAGTATCAATAAAGTTATCACTCCACATAAATGTAGCTAACAAGCCCAACGCTGTTCTACTGGGTATCCACAAACTTGTGAATCCACTATCAGAAAGATTAAACGGGGGCAAAGCCGGTACTGGTATATCATCACCCTCATCATAAGGCGGGCGTGTTCCCTCTCCAGGGTTAGGTTCACCAGGGGGATACTCATTGTTATAGGGATCTTCCGGCGGATCGGGTTCAGGGTCGTCTCCACCGCCATTAGTATAGAGATACCAAAGCCACGTATAGTAATTACTGCTCGCCTTAACACTATACGAATATGCAACATTTTTGTACATATATGCACTATCCGGATCAAAAACTTCTGTATAAGTTTCCTGATCCATTAACATAGCACCCTGCTGATTATTTGCATCTCCTGCACTTGCAGCTGCTTTGAAAGCCGCGAAATCTTTAATAAAAGGTATACCGTATCCCCAGGGCTGTATCTCTGTACAATCAGCATCTATTGTATACGTCAAAAAGCTTTGTAAAACAAGGCTATGATCATAAAGTTGCACATCAATATATCTACTATTAGCAGAGGGTGCAAATTTCACATACCAACGAGTATCCGGATCAGAACCTTCCACATACCAATAATCAGTGGAAATACTAAAAGATGATAAACCATCTTGCCCACCGTAACCACCTAAATAACCAGCATATATAGTTTTATATGCCCAAAGTCCAGGAAATTTCTCCCAATAATGATCAACGGCTGGCGCTGAGGTTCCTCTAAAATCACAAGCAACAAACTGTGTTATAGTGGCTTCACTTCCTGATAAAGTATTATATACTATGTCAACGAGTTCCGGGTAATAATCATGATAATCATGGAAATCCTGTGGAACTGGCAAACCTATAGTCTGCTGTGACTGCGAAGGAACATTTCTTTCAAGTATTCTTATCTGCCATTTATCGACAGGGTTTGTTCTATTCACAAGCGTTACAACCATATTCTTCTCCTTTCTATTAAAATAGGGGGCAGGCTTTTGCCTACCCCCGTTTCTTTAGTCGACTAATCAGGTCTGGTCAGCAACGTAGAATACTACGAAGTTCTCATTCAGATCATTGAAGTACCCGGCATCAACCTTATACCAGTTATTGTAGAACTCTGCCTTAGCATTGTTATGGCTGGTGACTCTCTGATTCATGTTGCAAACACCAAGAGCAAACCTGTCAAACAGTACTGCAAGAATACCATCCTGGTTTACAGTTGCACCCGAGCTGTTCTTTACATCAATAGCAGAAGTGCTACCGAAAGCAAAGTCAAGACCAGATCCCTGCCAGTAAGCAACTCTCTCTGCCGTAGGAAGCTTGGTGTACTCATTATGCCAAGTATCAGCCTGGAGATAAGTATCAGCCGCAGCTGCAAACTCCGAAAGCATAACAATATGCTGTCTGCTCTTAGGCGTGTGCCTTACCTTGCCACCGGCGTTGAAAAGGGTGCTAATCTTTGCAATCCTATCAGAAACAAGACCGATATAGAAAGCAGCAAACCTTATAAATTCCGGTGTATAAATTGCAACATCAGCAGTAAGGTTCTCGCTAAATCTTGTATTATAAAGAGTCAGCAAATTCACTGCTCTGTTACCGGAGAGATCACCCAGAGTTTCAGAGATCATGTTGTTAATAGTTCTCTCAACAAGAGCCTCATTCTTAACAGTCAGAGAAGTCCTAATAGCTGTCTCAATCATTGAGAAGAAACTATTCAGCTGGGATACGGAATCAAAAGCTGACTTAACCTGACGATAAGCAAAGCTCATAGGAATCTCAAAAGTAGTCCTCTTGTTGAAGAACTTCGCGGAAACTTCGGGCTTATAGAATGTATCCTGCTCGTACACAGCACCATCAGTAAGCTCCCAAGTCTCATTCTCGGTTGCTTCCGGCAGATTCTCATAAGTGACTTTCTCAAGTATAGAACCGTACTCCCATCCATCCATCATAACACTGGGTGCTCCACCCTCATAGGGGCGATCAACCATAACAACCTTTCCGATGTGATCTGGAAGAGTTCTTACATAGTTATCAATATTGTTCTGATCGGTAAGCTGTATACCGATGTCAACAATATTAGACAAGTCCTCGTTTACAACGGCAGTCTCGCCAAGTACCTCTTTTGTAATATCATTTGTAATCTGATAAATCTGTTCAACTTTCATTTCTTTTCTCCTTTCATTTAGTTAACTAATTACTCATTTTCAGTAATAACATCAGCAATGCTAACGGTATAACTTCCGGTGGGTGTATCCATATAGATCCCACTGTCACCAGCATCAGCACATACTACTGCAATAGGTGAATAACTAACAGCACCATACACAGTATTGGCAACTATAATCTGCTTACCAGTTTTCAGTGCATCCTTCAACTGCTTATGCAGACCCTCAACTTCCCCAAGATCATTGAAATCCAAACCAGTTCCATCAACCATTATGTATCCATTCATTTTATTTTCTCCTTTCTTTAGTTGACTAAAACTTTACCAATATATACTCATCTTTCCACCAGAAGGAAATACTGAGTTAGACAAATCCGTGTACATACTAGGACTTAATAAATTACGGTATAAATAGCTACTATCCCCTTCTTCTGATAAAGATACTAAATGTATAGTACTACCACTTATAGCTGAAAAATAATACACATCACCATCAAGATCCTTACATGTAAAATCTAGAATATAATGAAAATTATTAGGTTCCAATACAATTTTAGCATCAATTGATGTTTCTAATCCTCCAGATGTTCTACTACAAAGTTCATTTAAACAATCTTTATAAGTTTTAGAACCATCGCCAGTTACTGAAACACTACTGCCACCACCGCCACCATGTGCTTCAACAAACCCCTCAAGAGTAGTTGTATCCGAACCATCAACAACAGATGTATCAGGTGCTAACACAATACTATCCTCAACAAACTCATCAAGTGTCATCGTATCCTCACCATCCACAACACTTGTTTCCGGTGTTAACACTATCTGATCCTGAATGAACTCGTCAAGGGGCTTACTTGTGCTACCACTCTTGACCGGTGTATCAGGTGCTAACTCACTAACCTCACCACCAAGTTCATCAAGTGTCTTAACAGTACCATCACGGTACTTCACCGGTGTTTCTGCTAACAAGATCATTTTTTCATCACCTTCCTTTCTTTTAGTTGACTAATAAACACTAAGTGAAATATATCCAACAATATCTTCCAAGATAGTCATATAGAAAGTTTTCCGCCATTTCTCCTGCTCTTTCTTAAACATATCCTGGGTATATATGTTACCAATATTTCCCATGTGCTCACTGGTCTTTTCAACTCCGATCTCACCTTCAATCTGGTTACTTTTACTGCTAATCTTACCATACTGCGTACTATCAGTATCAGTACCCAAAACTTGTGTAGCCTGAGTTCCACTATTACCAATTGTTCCAGTATGTGTGGTCTTACCACTGTTTACTTCAGTATCCTTACCGGACAAGGCAGTCGTTTCTGTACCAGTGTTACTTATTGTCCCAGTATTACTTGTACTTCCACTACTAACTTCTGTATCCTTTCCTGACAAAGCAGTCTTTTCAGTACCAGTGTGATCAATTGTTCCACTATGCGTTGTGCTACCACTGAAAGTTTCAGTATCCGTACCGGATAAAGCATCCTTAACATTTCCACTAGTAACCTTATCAATAACCTTACTGTTCTGATGACTTTCATTACCTTCACTTCTATCAGAAAATACACCGCCGGTAGTCAAAGTTCCACCAGTACTATTATAACCAGCTATATAATTTGCTGTTTTATTATCAACATTTTCCTGGTTATCTTTTTCTCTGACTTCAGTATCAGTACGAGTATTAGTCTTACCATATTCTGTTTCTTTCTTCTTATCAACATCTTCATCGGTAAGATCTCGAGTTTCAGTCAAGTCATCAGTTCTTGTACTACTCTTACCATAAGTAGTCTCTTTTGTCCTATTGTTATCAGTTTCGCTAAGATTCTGTGTTTCGGTAAGATTATCAGTTCTTGTACTACTTTTTCCATAAGTGGTTTCCTTCTGCCTATTGACATCCTCATCTGACAAGTTCCTAGTTTCAGTCAAATTATCAGTGCGAGTAGTTGTAGTATTCTTCGTATGACTAACACTATCACTTCCACTTAATGTGTCACTACCAGTTTCTGTCTGCTCACTTGTGGTTGTTTTAGTCTCCGTATACCTATCTAAATAGTTATACAAAGGGTCATACTCTTCTTTCCACAACTCATCAAGACCTTCCCACTTATCTTTAAAATGCAGCCAAATCTGCTTACCCAGCTTTTGATTCTGATCAGCTGTCATAACCTCATCACTTCTGTCTGACGGTATTCTCTCCTTTATCTTGTAGATAATAGGAGCAACCCATCTTTCAGCGTAATTCCATTCAACATCATTAAGAAACAACTCCTTTATATCATCAGCAGTCATTCCTAAATAGTCGACTAATTCGGTTATAAACACATTTACAACTTCATCAAAAGAGTCAAAATAACAATCCTTAATCTTAAGAGGTCTTCTCATTGTTATCACTCCTTTCTTTTACTTCATCTTTTTCATCTTTTCCATCACCTTCCTCTCCAACAAGTTCTTTACTTTCCTGCTGCTCTTCAAGCATCTTCTTTTCTTCCTCTTTCTGCTTCTCATTTTCTTCAATCAAAGCATTCAAGATGCCATCAGTAGTTACTTCACTATTGAATTCAATAACCGGAACTTCATTATCAGCTGCATTTTCTTCTGCTTCTGATTCTTCTTTAACCTCTTCCTTTGATCCGTCCCGTTCCGACCCATTCCGCTCAATTCCGTCCCGTTTGCTTCCATCTGTTCCATCTGCTCCATCAGCTCCATCTTCCCCCGTTCCGCCCGCTTCCGAACCAACTTCCACAATTCCGGACTCTTCCGACTTATCATCCAAATAGTCGACTAATTCCGCATCACCATCGCCAGCCACGGGTTGTAAGGAAATGTTAGCAGTGTTGGCAGAAGCAATAAGATCAAGATCTCTTTCAATTTCGTTACGACGCCATTCACCAGCAAACTCAACTGTAATGTTTGTTCCGTATAACTTGTTAATACGCTCAACATTTGCAAGACGACAAGCATACATGGTTTCTACTAGAGACACAATTACATCATCGTTAAGAGATGTCTCCTCAGCCATAATTGCTTCGCGTTTCATATTAAAGTTTGCCTTCAATCCTATTTCGGAATAGAATGTTCCTAATAAGTACTGATGCAACTCAATGAACTGCGTGAGATAAGAGCCATTGTTACTAGGTGGCGACTGGAGATTAACCCCCTCAAAGAAGCGATTTTCTCCAATAACAGAAAGCTTTCCTTCTTCAAGTTTTTTCAAGTATAACTCTGCTTCAGCTTTTGTTTTGTCGTCTGGTGCTGAAAGCAAAGCGACAATACGAAGCATGATGTTAGCTTGACGAAGAGTAATAAGGTTTTCTGCTATTAAGTAAGCATAACGTGCAATTAGCGGCTCAAGTCCAGTCCATAACTTATCGTTAATACAAAATACACAATCCGAGTTAATCTTAAGTTGTGCTGAAAACTCAAGAGCAGGATTTGCCACTATGTATAAAGTAGGACGATAATAAGGATCTATGAATCCGCCAAAATTGCCATGTAATGCATAGAGCTTACCTTTGACTTCTGTAACAATACACGATCCATAATACTGGAGGTAATACTCAAACATATCTTCAGGTATTGTATCAGGTAAGTTATGATACTTAAACATTGATAATGTACGATCGTACATATACGACTTGTATGTTCGAGTTAGATAGTCGCGAGTAAACACTGGTTTCAAACGTTGGTATTTATCATAGATGTAACCCATAAATCTCCTTTCCGATTTAGTTAACTAATAGGTAATAAGATGTTAAAAAGCATGCTTTCCTAAAAGAATCCTAAATCAAATTTTGATAAGAACTTGTTAGTTGACTAATAGGTAGCAGAAGTGAGCAAAAGTAAGTATAAGCAGAATTAGTCAACTAAAGCAAATAGTCAACTAATTTAGTCAACTAATGCCCTAGCAAGGAAAAGTGGCATATTTCCTCAAGACTAGCATAGCACAAATAAGGAAAAAAGTCAATATGCAAGTTGCACAAATATCATAATGTTTGATAAAGTGAATTTGTGAAAAAATACCTAATGCCTCT
>JAGBSZ010000001.1 GCA_017631585.1 Bacteroidaceae bacterium | reverse complement strand
TATTTTAAACAAAGTCCTCCAAACTCTCCCCATAATGGGGGAGACGGAGGGGGCCTCTTATAAGAATATGAAAAAGGAATATATCTCACCTCTTGTTGTAGAGGTAAATGTTGAAGCAACAAACATGCTTGCAGCATCGTTACAATTGAGTGACAAAGAAGTTGACACATCTACAGGACAGCTATCAAGCGGTCACCGCGGTCAGTGGGGCAACTTGTGGCAGTAATAATCGTACAATAAACATCGGAGCATGGCTTTTTCAGTCATGCTCCGATGTTTATTTCCATAATTCCCACTTGACTAAGTTTAATTTTCTTCTTTAATATAATATTTTGCTCTTTTGTTAGTTATAATATAACTTGACGTTATATTGTGAAAAGAAACTTCTACATCATATTTACACTACTTGCTGTGTTGTTGATTACGGCTTGTGGCAGTGAAAAGGGCATCAAGAATGGTGACCGTCTTGCTGCTATTATGGAGTATTCCGATGCGGCTAAGGAGTATAAGAAGGCTTATAGGAAAATCTCTGCCAAGGAGCGCGCCAAGCGTGCTGAGGTGGCGTGGAAAATGGCTGAGTGCTATCGTAAAAGCAACAGTCCTACGTACGCAGTAGGTGCATACCAGAATGCCGTACGTTACGGTTATCCCGATTCCATGGCTCTCTTTCATCTTGCCGGGGCGCAGTTGGAGAAGGGTGATTACAAGGTTGCGCAGAAAAATTATGAGGCTTTCCTTGAACTTGCTCCCGAACATCGTATGGCGCAGGTGGGGTTGCAGTCGGCTATACAGTCGGCTGAGTGGAAAAAGAATCCGAGCCGTTATATTGTAAAGAAGGCTAAGGAGCTGAATGGTCAGCGCAGCGATTATTGCCCGGCGTATGTGGGCGAGGATACCACCATGATTATAACTACAAGCACACGAAAGGATGCAACGGGTGACATAGTGAGTGGTATAACGGGACAGGAGTATGCCGATTTGTTCCTTACCAAGCGCGATGAGAAGGGCAAGTGGACCAAGACGGAACGTATCGATGGTGAGGTGAACAGTGAATATGAAGATGGTGCATGTGCTTTCACTTCTGATGGCAAGACTATGTATTTCACCCGTTGTGTGAATGATGAGGAGTATCCTCGTTTTGCAGCTATATACAAAAGTAACCGTAGCGATGCTACCTGGGGTAAGGCAGAGCCGGTTCAAATATCAAGAGATTCTCTTACTGCTTATGCCCACCCTGCAGTGTCGCCCGATGGCGAGTGGCTCTATTTTACCTCAAATATGGCAGGTGGAGAAGGTGGTCTGGATTTGTGGCGAATGTATATCGGACGCATAAAAGCAAAGGAGGGTGTCATAGAGAATCTTGGAGATTGCATAAACACTGAGGGCGATGAGCAGTTTCCTGCCTTTGGTCCTATGGGTGAGTTGTTCTTCTCTTCTGATGGCTATCCGGGTATGGGCGGTCTTGACATATTCTTTGCGGAGCAGGAGAACGACAGTGTCTGGAATATCAATAATCTCGGTGCGCCGATAAATTCCAACGGCGATGACTTTGGTATAACATTTGCTCCGGGTCTCTACCGTGGTTATTTCTCGTCGAACAGGGGTGATGCCCGAGGCTGGGACCATATATACTCTTTCTTCTTGCCGGAAACAGCGCATTTCCTGCATGGATGGATATATGAGAAGGATGGCTACGAGTTGCCCGATGGTTTGATATATCTTGTGGGCGATGATGGCACGAACAAGAGCTTCGGTGTGATGAATGACGGCTCATATAGGGTGCGTGTTACACCCGGTGTGGAGTATGTGATGCTTGGTACTTGCAAAGGATACCTGAATGTGATGCATGAACTTAAAACGGAACTTGTAGAGGGCTTGCACGAATATCAACGCGACTTTGCCTTGCCGTCAGTAACGCATCCGGTGCGTGTTGATAATATCTTCTATGAGTTTGGCAAAGCAACGCTTACCGAGGAGTCTTATGCCTCGTTGGATGAACTTAAGGAACTTCTCGAGCAGAACCCCAATATCACTATAGAGCTCAGTGCGCACTGTGATTTCAGAGGCAGTGCAAGCTACAATGAAAAACTCTCGCAGGCGCGTGCCGAATCGGCTGTGGCATATCTTGTGGAACAGGGTATTGAAAAGGAGCGTATGACACCGGTGGGATATGGCGAGGATAAGCCCAAGGTGGTGAGCAAAAAAATGACCGAGAAATATACGTTCCTTAAGGAGGGTGACGTCCTCTCCGAGGAGTTCATAAATGCCATTGACAATGAGGAACAGCGCGAGATTTGTCATCAGATAAACCGCCGCACCGAATTCAGAGTGTTGCGTACCACATACAAACTGTATGAGTAGTAAAAGGGTTTATCGCACTTTTCCGGGATTCTTGTTTACATAATCTGCCCACGAAGAGAATTTCTTTTCGCTGACGGGGTTGCCGCGCTGTATAAAGTGGCAGAAGGCTGCACCGAGTGCATCGGTGGCATCCATAAAGTGTGGCATATCTTCGTTGCTTATGTTGAGCATGCGGCGCAGCATGTCGGCAACCTGCTCCTTTGATGCGGAACCGTTGCCGGTGATTGCCATTTTTATCTTCAGCGGAGCATATTCGTGTATGGGAACCTGACGGCTTATGGCTGCAGCGATGGCTACTCCCTGCGCTCTTCCGAGTTTTAGCATACTCTGCACGTTTTTACCAAAAAAGGGTGCTTCAATGGCAAGCTCATCGGGCAAAAAGGAGTTTATCAGCCCTTGCACGCGGGTGAAAATCTCTCCGAGTTTCATATACATATCCTTGCATTTGCGCAGGTCGATTACTCCCATGGCAATGAGGCGCGCACGGTTGCCGTTCACGCCTATAAAAGCATAACCCATGATGTTTGTTCCCGGGTCGATGCCCATAATCACCTTGTCGTCGGTGGGTGTCGGTATGTTGTTCATACTAATATCCCAAATGCTTCATCAGGGCTTTGCACCCTGCTGAAATCTCATTGTATGTCTTGTCGAAGTTGTCATGATACCATGGGTCGGAGATGTCCGCTCCCAAGCCCGGAGCAGGCTCATTTTCCATAAAGTCGAGCAATTTCCATACTTTCCCTTTGCAGTCGCATCCGATAAGGCGCATCAGGTTGCGTCGGTTGTACTCCTCCATCACCACAACAATATCGAATGTGTTGTAGTCCTCTACGGTAAACTGTCGTGCGTGGTGTCCTTTGCAAGGTATGTCGTGCGCCGACAGCACGCGCTCTGCCGGTGGGTATATGCCGTTGCCTATCTCTTCGCGGCTTGTTGCCGAGGATTCAATATATACCTCATCTGAAATGCCGGCTTTTTCTGCCAACGATTTCATTATGAATTCAGCCATCGGGGAACGGCATATATTCCCGTGGCATACGAACATTATCTTCTTCATCTTATTACTATTCCAAAAAATCCGCATCAAAGGATAGAGGCAACAGTGCCCTTACTCCATCTTCGACGACGTAGCACTCCTTTGTGCCGTAAAGTATTATGCGTATGGGGGTGTTAAAACGCTTTTCTGTTTCGAGGATAACCTGACGGCATGCTCCGCATGGGGAGATAGGACGTTCAAGCTCGCCCTGCGATGTGCGTGCGGGAATGGCAAGAACTTCGACAGCCTTGTCGGGGTATTGTGAATTTGCCCAGAAGATTGTTGTGCGTTCGGCACACAATCCCGATGGATATGCGGCATTCTCCTGGTTTGTTCCCGATACTATCGTGCCGTCGGAAAGGCGCACTGCTGCGCCCACGTTAAAGCCGGAATAGACTGCATAACTGTTTGCTGTGGCTTTACGTGCCGCTTCAACAATCTCTCTGTCCTGAGCAGACAACTCGTCTATGGTGCAGACTTTTATGTTTGTCTGCAAAGTTATCTCTTTCATCTTCTTTTTTATTATACAAGGTTATACAAAACTGCCTGCTGTTATGTCAAGCAGGACATATAACCTTATAACAAATTATTTAATGCGAATATAAGCCATTTCTTGCGTATAACCAATTTATTCATTTATTTTGTCATTAATTAACTGCAGCACATCATGAAATATCTATTATATATAATCTCAATCACATCGTTTCTGCTCGCTTCGTGTACATCTTTCGTGCCAATTACCGGCAATGCGTCTGCCGGAAAAACTCAAACAGGAGATTATAGCGAACGCTACATACAAGCATATTATCCTATGGCTGTGGAGCAGATGGAGCGACACGGTATTCCGGCAAGTATCACTCTGGCACAGGCGTTGCTTGAGGGTGGGGCAGGCAGGAGCGACCTTGTAAAAAATGCAAACAACCATTTTGGTGTGAAAGCCGACAGCCGCTGGAATGGCAAGACATATTCAAAATGGGATAATGGCAAATATTGCAAGTTCCGCGTATATAAGAATACACAAGAATCATACGAGGACCACTCCTCATTTCTTGTATCCAACAGCCGATATGATTTCCTTTTCAAATTGCGCAAAAGCGATTACGAGGGGTGGGCTAAAGGCTTGAAAAAAGCCGGATATGCCGAGGACCCGCAATATCCTGAAAAACTTATCAACCTGATTGAAAGATACGGATTGAACAAATACGATTCCTATAGCAGAACGGATATAAAAAGAGTTGCCCAGAAGAATGGTGTAAACTTGGGCTATCACGAATTGCAGAAAGCCAACGGCTTGGTATATACGTTTGCTGTTGAAGGTGACACATTCGAGAGCCTGTCGGTGGAGTTCGGAATATCAAAGCGCAAAATACGCAAGTACAACGACCTGTATAAAGAATATGTGATAAAGCCCGGTGATATAATATATCTCGAGGAGAAGAACAACAGGGCAAGAAGAGGCAACAGATTCCACACCTTGCAGGAGGGTGAGAGCCTGTACAGTATTTCTCAAAAATACGGTGTAAAACTGAAAAAGGTGTACAATATGAATCCTATGTACAAAGAGTATGCAAAGCCCAAAGTGGGAGATATAATAAAATTAAGATAACGTAAAAAGGAGATGCGGCGCATCTCCTTTTTACGTTATCTTAGTCTATCCAGCTTGTAAGCAGTTCGAGTTTCTCATTGGTTTCTATTTTCAATCCGGTGACATCTGCCGGGACAAGCAGGCTCTCGCCTTGACGTATCTCTGTGCTGTTGCCTTTGCTGTCGGTGATTGTTCCGTTACCGGCTGTGCATATAAGTATCACAAACGAATCGAGGTTATCCAACGGCATTTCGTATGGCTTTGTAAGCTTCAACAGCGATGTAGTGAAGTAATCGCATGATACAAGAGGCACGAGCTCATCGTTGCATGCTTCATAAGCGGTGCGATAGTCGGGCAATACACTGTAGTCGATGGCATCCTTGCTCAGTTCGGTGTGCAATTCGCGTGGGTTGCCTTTGTCGTCCAAACGATTGAAGTCATATATGCGGTATGTGATGTTCGAGGTCTGCTGTATCTCGGCAATGAATGCTCCTGCACCTATCGAGTGTATGCGTCCTGCGGGCAAAAAGAAGAGGTCGCCCTTGTGTATGTCATACTCCTGCAACAGGTCGGTGATAGTGTTGTCGGCAATGCTTTGCTCATACTCTTCGGGTGTTACCTGCTTGGCAAAGCCTGAGCGAAGACGTGCGCCGTTGTCGGCATCAACAACATACCACATTTCGGTTTTTCCTTTTGATTGGTGACGTTCCCATGCCAATGTGTCGTCGGGGTGTACCTGTATCGAAAGGTCCTGACGTGCGTCGATGAACTTTATCAGCAACGGAAACTCCATGCCAAAGCGGTCGAAGTTCTTTTTGCCAAGAAGTCTCTCCTGTCGCGTGCAATAAGCTCGGGTATTGTCATTCCGTCGTCAGCTCCGCCTGCAACTATCGATTCGTTCTCTTTTACACCCGAAATCTCCCAGCTTTCGCCAATGGCTTTCATGTCGGTGTCAATGCCTTTGTATGGGGCAATCTTTTCACCGCCCCAAATCAATGATTTAAGAATTGGTCTGAATTTGTACATGATGTGTGCTTTTTATAATGTTGTTGTTACTTTTGTGTTATACTCCCAGATACTCTTTTGCCGACATGGCACAGCGTTCGCCATCGACTGCCGCCGATACAATACCGCCGGCATATCCTGCGCCCTCGCCGCAGGGGAAAAGTCCCTCGACGGTGATATGTTGCAGGGTTTCGTTGTCGCGTACAATGCGCACGGGTGATGATGTACGTGTCTCTACGCCTATCATTGTTGCCTCTGAGGTAAGGAATCCGCGCGAGGTGCGTCCGAAGTTTTCAAATCCGCGTGCAAGGCGTGTCGATACGAACTCGGGCAACCAAAAGTGCATAGGCGATGATATTAGCCCGGGAGCGTATGAACTGCGTGGCAGGTCGTAGCTCAACTTGCGGCGTACAAAGTCGGTCATGCGTTGTGCCGGTGCTGTCTGCTTGTAATTACCCATGCGCCAGCAGAGACGTTCGAGGCGTTCCTGAAAGTTCATCACGCGCAATGGCGAGTCTTCAGCAACCGTAGGAATATCGTCACACTCTATCTTCATCGACGGGTGCAGGACATCTTCGGGGTTTATCTGTACCACCATGCCTGAATTGCTCCATGCTCCGCCACGATGCGACGGCGACATGCCGTTTACGAGCAACTCTTTCTCTGCCGATGCCGAGGGTATGACAACACCGCCCGGGCACATGCAGAAACTATATACACCGCGTCCATCAACCTGTGTGGTGAAACTGTATTCTGCGGCAGGGAGGTATTTGCCTCTGCCGTTGGGGGAGTGGTACTGTATGCGGTCGATAAGCTCCGAGGGGTGTTCAAGACGCACACCAACGGCAAAACCTTTGGCTTCAAGAGCGATGTTGTTGGCGTTTAACCAGCGATATACATCCTTTGCGGAGTGTCCTGTTGCAAGAATCACGGCATCGGCGAGTATCTCACCGTTGTTGGTTCTTATACCCTTTACGCGGTTATCCTTTATGAGAATTTCCTCCATGCGTGTCTCAAAGCGTACTTCGCCACCGCATGAAATTATTGTGTTTCTGATGTTCTCTATTACCCGTGGCAGTTTGTCTGTGCCAATGTGAGGGTGTGCATCGGCAAGTATCGATGTGCTTGCTCCATGCTGACAGAAAATGTTCAGAATGCCCTCTATGCTGCCGCGTTTTTTGCTTCGTGTATATAATTTGCCATCAGAGTATGCTCCTGCTCCTCCTTCGCCAAAGCAGTAGTTCGATTCGGGGTTTACAGTGTGTGTGCGTGAAATGTTTGCAAGATCGACTTTACGTGTGCGCACATCCTTGCCACGCTCCACCACAATGGGGCGCAATCCGTTCTCAATAAGTTTGAGCGCGGCGAAGAGCCCTGCCGGTCCGGCACCAACCACGATAACCGGTCGGCATGCCGAAACATCGCCGTAATCGCGACGTACAAATTCATTGCCCTTTGGCAGCTCGTTGACAAAGACGCGTACCATCAAATTTACAAAGATGGTGCGCTGACGTGCGTCGATGCTGCGTCGCAATACGCGTACAGCTTTTATCGTGCGCACATCCATGCCCTTTTCGCGGGCTATATATTGCATCAGCGACTGCTCGTTGGCGGCATCGCGTGGCATTACTCTTATCTGGAATTCATGTATCATACTTATTAACCGAATATTAGGCGGAACGCCTCTTCTACCTTGCCTACAGGCAACACTTCAATGCCGAAACGTGAGGTGTCAAGGCGTTTCATGTTGCTTCGTGGTACTACAATCTGTTTGAAACCGAGTTTAGCGGCTTCGCTTATGCGTTGCTCGATGCGGTTTACAGGACGTATCTCGCCCGACAAGCCTACCTCGCCTGCCATGCAGATAGTAGGCTCTATCTCTACATCCATGTTGCTTGAGAGTATCGCGCTTATCACTGAAAGGTCTATTGCGGGGTCGTTTACGCGCAAGCCGCCGGCAATGTTCAGATATACATCCTTCTGTGCAAGTTTGAATCCCACACGTTTTTCAAGCACGGCAAGCAGCATATTCATTCGGCGCACGTCAAAGCCTGTAGCGGAGCGTTGTGGCGTTCCGTATGCCGCAGTGCTTACAAGCGCCTGTGTCTCTATAAGGAATGGGCTTACACCCTCTATTGCCGATGCTATGGCAACACCGCTCATGCCTTTGTGACGTTCGCTGAGCAATAGCTCCGACGGGTTCGTCACCTTGCGCAAGCCCTCGCGTTGCATTTCGTAAATACCAAGCTCTGCAGTGCTTCCAAAGCGGTTCTTTATTGAGCGTAAAACGCGGTAAAGATGATGCTGGTCGCCCTCGAACTGGATTACAACATCAACAATGTGTTCAAGAATCTTTGGTCCGGCTATTGTGCCGTCTTTGGTGATGTGACCTATGAGTATCACAGGAACATTGTTCTCCTTTGCGAATTTAAGCAGCATGGCTGTGCATTCGCGTACCTGCGAGATGCTTCCCGGCGAAGAATCGACAGCTTCGCTGCTCATTGTCTGAATCGAGTCGATGACAAGCAGTTCTGGATTAATGTTCTTTATATGTGTGAATATTGTTTCGAGCGATGTCTCGCACACAATGTGGCAGTTGCCACGTTCGTGAGTGATGCGGTCGGCACGCAGTTTTATCTGTTGTACGCTCTCCTCACCCGATACATAAAGTACGTTACGGTGTGGCAATCCCAAGATTGTCTGCAGCACAAGTGTCGATTTGCCAATTCCCGGTTCTCCGCCAAGCAACACCAATGAGCCGGGTACAAGACCACCTCCAAGCACGCGATTCAGCTCGCTGTCGCACATATCCATGCGTGGCAGTTCGTCGGTTGCAACGTCATCGATAAGCACGGGTTGTGATTGTGTCTTGTCGCCGTTGGATACACGCGATAGTGGTGTGTTGCGTACAATCTTTTCCGCAAAACTGTTCCAAGCTCCGCACGAGGGGCATTTTCCAGCCCATTTGGGTGACTCGTAACCGCAATTATTGCATAAGAATATACTTTTCTCCTTTGCCATGGCAAATTATATTATCGGAAACCAAATGAAAACTGCTACATCCCATAAGGCATGCGAAAGAATGATGGCTGTGAAACGCTGTGGATATAGTCGGTACAACAATCCCCATACGGCTCCGGCTACAAGGGCTGCCATTGTCAGCATGAAATTGCATGAACCGGCATGCACCAGTGCATATATAAGCGTTGTCACAATAAAGCCGATGTTTGGTGTCCAACGTTCCGAAAGAGTCTTTTGTACATATCCGCGCCAATATATCTCTTCAGCAGGACCAATGAGGAACAGCATAAGAAATGTCAACAGCCAGGGCGATTCGTCTTCTTTCATCAAGTATATGGTATCTACCTGCGAACGTGCAAAATCGAACATTATTTGCGATAGTTTGTCGCCAATCCAGAATACCCCCCACAATGCTGCAGCAATGGCTATGCCAAGGAAAATGTCTGTTGGTGTTACACGCAATCTGCGATACCAACCGGGGTTGAAAATTGTGGCAAGCAGCGATAGTGTACATGCCGCTCCGGTCATCATCCACCAGAAATTTACATGCGGGGCACTCCAAGGGCTGAACATTATGGTCCATAGCACTGTTGCCAGCACTATAGTGAAAACAAGACGTTTCATCATATAAATGAAGCAATAAACAATGATACTACAAGTAGAAGGCTGAACATCAGTTGCAATTTTGCAGTAGCCTCATCAACGCCTGTGACAACCTCCATTCCGCCCTTAGGCAAAAGAATGGCCTTTCTGGCATTGTCAATTGCGGGTTTCAATGCTATAAGCACCATCAACGACCATATTGGCATAGAGCCATAGATTATGCATCCAACCACCCATATGAACGGCAGTATTACCTCGAGGCAATATATTATAGCCGAGGCGCGTTTGCCAACAAGCATGGCAAATGTATGTATGCCGGCACGTTTGTCATGTTCAATGTCGCGTGCGTTGTTTATGTGCAGGATACCTACGGTTATGAGACCTATTGGTAAAACAAGCCATAATACTTTATCAATAATGGTGCCTGTCGCTACGTACGATGTACCAAGTATGGGCAAAACCGAATATGTCAGGAATATGTCCAGGTCGCCCAGAGCATGGTATTTCAGCATAGGGTAGAGAATGGTCAGGACGCATCCTGCCAATCCAAAATATAATGTAGGCAACCCTGTGCAGTATGCCAATGCCAATCCCGATATAACAGCAACTGTGAGCAGACCGGTAGCAAGTTTTTTAATTTCGCATGCCTGAAACTCACCGCTTGTTATGGAAGTACCACCAACGGTGTCTTCGCGGTCAACACCTTTTTTGAAGTCGAAATAGTCGCTCCATGTGTTTCCGGCAGCGTGGAATACTATAATTGTGACCAATGTCCACAATCCAATGAACCAGTTGACAGATTCGCCGGTCCAATGAAGGTATGCAAGTGTTGTTACTATGGGCATAGACGATGCCGGGAACGACCAGGGACGGGTTGCTATTAACCAATCTTTAAAACTGTGTTTTTTATTTTTCATAAAATAATGATTATATATTAGTGCGAAGATAGGTATAAATGAGTAAAATATCGCTTCTTTGTTACAATATTTATTTATAAATTCGCATATGGTAGCGCAAATTAACGAATGAACATATAATTCATTATTGCAATGAGAGTATATTCCGAGACATCCATGGTATATGAGGGAATGGAGAAATCTTTATTCCTTGTCGAAGGAATGGTGGATGTCGTGTTCAATGATTATGTAAGAAAGAATATCGATTGGATATTCTCGGTATTGCATGATAAGGGCGTACTTGTAGAAAAATTCAAGGCGGTATCTCCTGATGTGCTGGATAAGGACTCTCTAAAAAGGCTTGTCCTGCGCCAACAGCCGACACTTTCTGCCGATGAGGCTGAACGAATGGCTCTGGAGTATATGAATGGCTCCGGCGTTAAACGTGGAAGTCGTCTTATGTTCATTGCAGATGTGGTGCGTGATGAGTGTGGTAATTGTGTGGCAACGGTGTTCTGTGAAGATGATTTTGGCGAGACAATGTCGGAATCTCTTATTAAGTTGCTCTCTTTTCTTGATGATATTGCTGCATACTATGAAGATAAAAAGCAGGCATCGGTTATATCTACAGACTTTCGCTTCAGAATGCCTGAGAAGGAGTGTGATGCTCTTTGCGGGGAGGATAACTTCGATTGCTTGTGCGATGATATTCTTGCCGGAACTGTATGCGGTTGCGAGAATATAGAGGTAAGCCCAATCTGTTTCGATGATGACTTCAATATTACTTTGCCTCTCTATCCCAATGTCACGATAACGCTCGAGCCCTTGCCGAAGACGCTTTATATACTTTTTCTGCAGCATCCTGAAGGGATTGTTCTAAAGGATATACAATTGTATGAAGCAGAATTGAAAAGAATATACAGTAATGTTTCGGGACGTAAGAATCCGACAGTGATTAAACGTGTGCTACGCTCGCTTATCGACCCCACTGAAAATCCCTTGCATAAGAATCTGTCCATAATAAGGCGTTCATTTACAAGCAAACTCAACTATAATATTGCACGTAACTATATACCTGCACATGGACGCACAAAAGCACATAATATTCCCATTGAAAGCGAATATGTGATATTGCCCGGCATAATCTGAAGTGGTTTTTGTGTGGGTATTTATAAGTAAAAAGCGTCTGCTCCTTGTGGAGCAGACGCCGTTATTTAGGTTTAAAACTTTATTAGAGCTTTGGACCTGCAGCAACAAGAGCCTTACCAGCCTCGTTACCTGTGTATTTGGTGAAGTTCTTGATGAAGCGACCTGCCAAATCAAGTGCCTTCTCCTCCCACTGAGCTGCGTCAGCATATGTGTCGCGTGGGTCGAGGATTGCAGGGTCAACACCTGGCAACTCTGTTGGAACAACAAAGTCGAAGTGTGGGATAACCTTTGTAGGAGCTGTATCGATTGAGCCATCGAGGATAGCGTCGATGATACCGCGTGTATCCTTGATAGAGATACGCTTGCCTGTACCGTTCCAACCTGTGTTAACGAGGTATGCCTTAGCACCGTTCTTCTCCATCTTCTTAACCAACTCCTCACCGTACTTTGTTGGGTGCAAGCTCAAGAATGCAGCACCGAAGCAAGCTGAGAATGTTGGAGTAGGCTCTGTGATACCGCGCTCTGTACCAGCCAACTTAGCGGTGAAGCCGCTGAGGAAGTAGTACTGTGTCTGCTCTGGGTTCAGGATAGAAAC
>JAGBSZ010000170.1 GCA_017631585.1 Bacteroidaceae bacterium | reverse complement strand
CCATTTAAGCCCCATTCCCCTTTCCAAAGCATACATAGGACCACCTGCCATATTACCATCAGGCGTACGTACACGGAACTTCACTGCGAGCAAGCCCTCGGCATATTTAGTAGCAATACCCAATACACCGGTAAGCCAGCACCACAAGACAGCACCCGGTCCACCGAGCGTTATGGCAGTTCCCACACCTATAATATTACCGGTGCCGATAGTAGCGGCAAGTGCGGTAGCCAAAGCCCCGAACTGACTCACATCACCCTGTGCCGATTTGTCGGGAGTGACAGAAAGACGGATAGCCTTCAACAGTTTACGTTGAGGAAACTTCAGACGTATAGTCAAGAACAGATGCGTGCCCAGCAACAGGATTACCATAGGCCAACCCCAAAGAAAGTCGCAGAGCCATTGAATAAAATTAGTTATAGATTCAGTCATATTATATTGTTTTAAATTATGATTTTTTTCAAATATTACATTGCCGCTTTTTATAAATAAAAAAGTCTGTTTCTGTCTTTTTTGATTTATAAAAAAACGGTGAAACTAACGGTTCCTAAATCGAAATATATTTTAGGACTCGGGAGTATTAAAAGCTGTCTTAGAAAATCCTCAAGCAGTTGTCGTTCGGACGGCGTATATGCAACAGACGCGCAATCTCAGCCGCCAAAATGTTGGCAGGTGTCATACCCTCCACTACATCGTGTTCGATGCCAGCACCGTAGATTATTATAGGGAACATCACCGGAGTGCGATATACCTCATTCGTCAGTGTCAGAGAACTGCCGGCAACCTTCCATCCCGGCATCAGGCGCAACCATATATCACCCGAACAAGCCTGATTATATCCATTCTTCACATATTGCAGCTCCGGGCTCAGCATACCACCAAGATGATATATGCTGAACACATCCTCCACCCCATCGAGCGACTTGAGGAATTCAACAGAGCGTGATACAAGATCCAGCTTGTCAATCTTCATTCTTTCAATCAGCTCATTGTCGAAATAAATCTGTGAACCGAAGACACCCTCAATGTATTCACCCTTTCCGAATATAGCAGCCAGATAAACATTCAGCAGAGCCTGGACTCTCTCCATGAATATTGTACCTGACGGCAGACGATATTCGGCACCGTCGTCGTTGCTCACCATGACATATCCCGTTGAAGCAAGTGATATAACAACATTTTCCAAGCCGAATAATTTATCGACCTCATCCAACAGAGAAGCCAATGTACGGTCAAGTCGAGCGTAAATATCCTGTACCTCGAGCGGACGATACTCCATGGGATTACCATCAATGTTTCCAGCATAGAAAGTAAGAGATAGACAATCTGCGATATCATCATACCCCACACTGCCATCCTTTAAAAATGCCAAAGCCATCTCCGCCACCTCATCATTCATGCAAGCCGTTGTCTTGTACGACTTCACGTTGTTCTTTCCATCAAATAAATAGCTGAACGAATTTGGAGCATCGTCACCGAAATTATTATACTTTTCAGTATCAAACAATGGTTTCCACTTTGCAGAACGCCCTTGCACAACCTTATTCATTTTAGCAGCCCAATCCGGAAAAACGCCATAATAACTGGAGCTGCTCCAGAAACCGGCTGAATTATTTTTCCATAGAGCCACATTCGCATCATGCCCTCCGCATATCACAGCAGCATCCTCATCGGGAGCAATGGAGCATACAAAAGCCTTACCGCGCGAAGCACGTTTCATCTCATCAGTTATTGTTATAGCCTTCAGCCTTGTAGGTGCGTATGGAGATATTGAATACAGCCCCTTATATTTTTTATCCTCTACACTGCTTACTGCACGCAAGGTAGTGCGGTCGAACCAACGTTCACCGACAATACCATTCACATAAGGATTCGTTCCCGTAGCCAAAGCGGCAACAGCCGAAGCCCTATCGACATTCTCAAAAGCATAATAGGAGTTAGGATATACACGCCCCTCGGCAAGCAGACGCTTGAAGCCACCCTCACCATACAAATCCGAAAACTCATATAGAAAATCGGTACGCAACTGATCGACTATAATGTTCAGATAAAGCTTGGGAGATGAAATCTTTTCCTGCGCCTGTAACAACCCTAACGAGCAGAAAAGAACTATCAGAAACGACTTAATTCGCATATATTTTCCTTATATATTAAGAACAATGAACGTACAAGAAGTGCCATGGCACAGAAGTATATCGGCAACGGATACACCTGCAACTGTAATACAGCAGAAACAAAGAAAAGCATAGCCATAGCCACCTGTACCCAAGCGACAGTGAGGCGTTTATGTTTTCTTATACGACACACATACACAGGCATAAGCACCAATGCCAATGGATTGAACAACAGCAACAACCAGTTGCTGCCCACCGCCGGATGTTGCGAGAAGAGTGCCATAAACAGCAACAGACATCCCGACAACCCCTGCAAAGTCATGAGCAGTACATCAAAACCCCAGAAAGTTCTCTTTTTGCGTACCTCGCACGACATGACAATGAATGTAGCCACCAACAGCAACAATGCCACATTGAATGGAGTGAGATTGCTATGCCCGGCAACAACACCATCTGTTTCAGGAATAACAACATATTTTTCGTCGCTCAGCGCACGCTTTTGTCCATTGGCATCCACGATATAACAATTATCCAAATCCTTGTCATAATTTACCGGGATGAACTGCAGTTCGCGCGCCGTTGTAGGACGGTCAATATCAGAACCAAGAAGAAGATTTATTCCGAATGCATACCACGGATGCCCCGACAACATTGTATTCAAAGCATCACGCAACGTAGCATCAGAAGCCCCGGAATCATACTCGAGTGCCCCGGTTACCTCTTCTATCTTGTCACGTATCTTTGTAGTGCAGTTATTGTAGAAATAGTTATATCTATAAACTCTGTTTTCGGGACGGCAGTTTTCCCTGAGCAGAGCAAAAAGCCTGTTCTCCTGCTCCGGAGTCAAATTTATGTAATCCCCGTTAATCAACGAACCGCGATTAATATATCCCTTGCAGAATACATCATAATCCACAGCCCCCACCATATAATCGGTTTCTCCAAGAATGAATCGCCAGATGAAATTAGGCGAATCAAAGTCGAAATATCCGTAATTGAAAACAACGTCTATGTCATTTTCCTCATCGCAATATCTCAATCCTGTATGTCCGTAGAGTGAATAAGCCTCATCACCCGGCGAACAGGTAAGGACACTGAACTTTGAGTTAGCCGAAAAAAGTGAGAAAGAAAGCAGTAATCCAAAGGCAAATAAGTAGTATCTTCTCATAATAACTTACATAATAATGTACAAAGATACGTCGAAGTAGCAATATTTACAAAGCATACTTTGATATTTTGCAGGTTAGCAGTATCTTTGCATTCCAAAACAGCACAAAAGACGACAAGCACCTTGAACCTCATAGCAGACATAGGCAATAACAGTGCAAAATTCTTTCTTTTCAACGGCGAACAAATACTGTTGCATACAAGAAGAAACGAAGCACCATACGGAGTAATTTCGGAGTGGAACGAACAGTTCGGCATCGAAAGGATTATCGTATCAACAGTTATCGACCTCACCCAAGAGCAAAAGAATGAGTTTCAAGCAGTTGGATGCCCTGTTATATGGTTCAGCAACGAAACATCCACACCATTGAAAATAGAATACACCACCCCACACACCCTTGGCAGCGACCGCATTGCAGCCGCAGTGGGTGCATGGTGCGGACAGCCCGGCAAGAATATGCTTGTAATTGATGCCGGCAGTGCCATAACTATTGATTTTGTTGACCGCGAAGGACGATACAAAGGCGGGAACATATCTCCGGGAATAAAGATGCGACTGAAGGCTCTGCACGAATATACCGGAAGACTGCCTCTCATTGACAAAGAGGGAGATACACCGGCATTCGGCAACAACACCGAAACAGCCATCCGAAGCGGTGTAATATCAGGCATTTGCCACGAAATTGACGGTTATATCAACGAAATTAGAGAAAAATATGGCGATGTTTTGATTTTTTTAACTGGTGGAGACGAAAAAACCTTGAAAAATCGCATAAAAAATCGCATCTTTGCAGATAAATATCTTGTTGCAAAAGGATTGAACAGAATTTTACTTGATTATGACACTTTTTAAGAGAATATTCGCAATACTCACCATACTCATTGCCTTTGTCGGAGCCAAAGCCGATAACGGCATAAATTCGCCCTACTCGCGCTACGGCTTAGGCATCCTGGCAAATCAGAGCCTTGGCATAAACCGTCAGATGGGTGGTTTGGGCTATGGTTTGAGAAGCGACAGCTACATAAACATAACAAACCCCGCATCATTCTCGCAGGCAGACACCCTGACAATGCTCTTTGAAGCAGGATTCTCACTGCAGGATGTCCTTTTCAAGGAGAACGGCAAGGGTACAAATGCGCTGAACGCAAGTTTCGACTATGTAGCAATGCAATTCCGCCTATGCAAAGGATTGGGCATGTCAATTGGTTTCCTCCCCTACTCAAACGTAGGTTACTCATTCAGTTCCGTATCTCACCCCGGGACAACAGAGGTGAGCACATCCACATACGCAGGTACAGGAGGAATTTACCAGCCCTATGTAGGCATCGGATGGCAACCGGTAAAAGGGTTGTCGATTGGAGCAACAGCCGCATACCTTTACGGAGACCTTTCCCACGAAATAAGCTACGATTTCTCCAACAGTTCCGTTGACAATTACAAGACCTATTCAGCCAAGCTAAAGAGTTACAAGGTCGATTTCGGATTGCAATATTACGCAACAATTGCAAAAAAGCATGACATTGTCATTGGTGCAACATATTCGTTGGGACACGACATCAATGCCGATGCAACAATAACAAAATCAGAAGGCAATGTAATAACAACCACGCCATTGACAAGTGGCTTCACACTGCCACACAGCTACGGAGGTGGTTTCACATATTGCTACGACAGACAATGGAAGTTCGGTATCGACTACACCATGCAGCAGTGGAGTACATCGACATTCTTTGGTGATGACGACAAAGGCGTTGACCGCAGCATAATTTCAGCAGGATTGGAATATGCCCCCAACGAACCATCGAACAAGTTCCACAAGATGATAAGCTACCGCGGAGGTATCCGTTTTGCACAACCTTACACTATGGCAAGCGGAAACGAATATGGGATAAGTGCCGGACTATCGTTGCCCATAATGAACCGCAACAACAAATACAACAGCGCGTTGGTGCATATTTCCGGAGAGTACGTTTACATGTCGCCCAAAAGTGCCGGGTTCATAACCGAGAACTATTTCCGTCTGAACATAGGCATAACATTCAACGAGGCGTGGTTCACAAAGATGAAAGTAAGATAAACAAGATAGAACTAAAAAAAGATGAAAAAGTTATTTTTTACAATTCTTGTACTTGTAGCGGCAGGTGCAAGCGCACAGAACGGCGTGACAAACGAATTCCGCTTTGGTCAGGGCGAGGATAGCGTAAGATGTCTCCAGGCTATCAGCATCGCAAACATCAACGTAAAGAACAAGGACTACAAGACAGCTTACCCTGAGTGGAAGACTGTATTCACAGAGTTCCCCGTTGCACGTGTGGATACATACACCAACGGTATCAAGATTCTTACAGAACTTATCAAGACAGAGAGCGACCCTGCAAAGAAGGCTGATTACATAAAAGAGCTTATGCTTGTTTATGACAATCAGATTAAGTACATCGACAAGTTGCAGGAGATTACAAAGACTCCGCTTTCGGCAGGTAACATTCTTGGTCGTAAGGCAATGGCTTACATGCAGTACTACAAGGATGCTCCGGTTGACACAATCTACAACATGCTTGCAAAATCAGTGGAGATGGAGAAAGGCAAATCGGAATACACCGTTACAGAGCGTTTCATGAAGTATTCAGCAATGATGTTCAAGAAGGACAAGAGCCACAGCGAGCAGATTATCGAGGACTACCTCAATGCATCTGTATATATCGTGGAGGTACTCGATAAGTATCACGACAACATCGAGGCTTGCAACAAGCGTTATCAGGAAGAAGGTAACCCCAAAGACAGCATCAACGCAGAGAAGTACGGCAAGATGATTGACGCATCACGTATCTCAAAGAGCAATATCGATGCCTACTTCATCAACAGTGGTGCCGCTACCTGCGACGACCTCAACAACATCTACATGGCAAAGCTCGAAGAGAACAAGGACAACCTCGAATACCTGAACAAAGTCATCTCAGTGATGAGTATGCTTAAGTGTACCGAGAACGACGCTTACCTGACAGCATCAGAGTACGCTCTTGCAATAGAGCCTACATCAAAGGCTGCCATGGGTTGCGGTTTCCGTTACTTCAAGCGCGGCGAGACCGACAAGGCTATGGAGTTGTTCGACCAGGCTATCGAGCTTGAGACCTCAATCACCACAAAGGCTGATTTGTGCAACAAGGTAGGTAACGTATATTATATCCTCGGCAACTATGCAAAGGCACGCAGCTATGCACAGAAAGCATTGTCAATGAACTCTAAGTTCGGTGCGCCTCACATTCTCATTGCACAGTGCTACGCAGCAAAACCTGAATGGTGCGACGACGAGACACTCAACGCATGTACATATTTTGTATGTATCGACCGTCTTGAGCGTGCAAAGGCAGTTGACCCATCAATAAAGAAAGAGGCAGACAAATGGATTGCAACCTACAAGAAATATTTCCCAAAACCTGAGGAGATGTTCATGAGAGGTCACAGTGCCGGCAAGTCATTAACTATCGGTGGTTGGATTAATGAGACAACAACTGTCAGATAATACATCACGCATCCTTAACGGTACAACAACTGCCATACTGGTGGTTGTTGTACTGATTTTTCACTTATCGTGCAAAGGAGAGAGCAGCGAAAAGCTGATAGCGGTAGAATGCAGCGACTCTCTTCCCGTGATGAGTACCTTT
>JAGBSZ010000169.1 GCA_017631585.1 Bacteroidaceae bacterium | reverse complement strand
GAGCAGGTGGACATTGAGGGCAAGAATATCTATGAAGTAGTTGTTGAGGACAATGCCGATGTATATGTCATCAACAACACTACAGGCGAGAAGGCCTTCAACGGCGGTTTCTTCATTACTTCATCTGCCATCGACGAGTCAATGCTCACAGTAGACATGGTCGGTAATGTACTGAAGGGTGCCGATGTAAAGGTCGAGGGCAACACCATCAAGGTTACAAATATAAAGGCTCCTGCCACCCCTGTCAAGCAGGATTTGTACAACACAAGCAAGGGTGACGGTGTAATTCCCCCTTATCGTATTCCCGGTATCACCACAGCGAGCAATGGTCGCTTGATTACAGCAGCCGCACGTCTTGTTTGCGGAACCGACCCCGGTTACGGTCAGGTCGATGTCGTGTGTCGTGTAAGTGACGACCATGGCAAGACATGGAGCGATATGATAGATGTTGCAGTGGGTACAGGACGCACATCAGCAACAGTGAACTATTTCGACACCGCTTTCGGTGACCCGGCAATCGTTGCCGACCGCACAAGTGATGAGGTGCTTATTATAGCTGTGGCAGGCTGTACCGTATATGCCAACGGCAATACCACACGTCAGAACCCTAACATGATTGCCACAATCCTCAGCAAGGACAATGGCGAGACATGGGAAGAGCCAATTAATGTAACCGAGGATATATACAGCCTTTTCGATTCAGGCAATGTTGTTCAGTCGGCATTTGTAGGTGGCGGTAAGGTATTCCAGAGCCGCATAGTAAAGAAAGACAAATACTATCGTCTTTATGCAGCGATGTGTGCGCGTCCTAACGGTAATCGCGTAATCTATTCCGACGACTTCGGTAAGACATGGCATGCCCTTGGCGGTGCTTCTGCGCTCCCTGCCCCCGGCGGTGACGAGCCAAAGTGCGAAGAACTCCCCGACGGACGTGTAATCCTCTCAAGCCGTGTTGGTGGCGGTCGCATATACAATATCTACACATACAGCAACACCCTCACAGGTGCCGGCGCATGGAGTACCGATGTCAAGAGTACATTTGCCGGTTCAGGTCTTGTTCCCGGCGGAAACTCCACCAACGGCGAAATACTTGTTGTTCCCGTTCAGCGCAACAGCGACGGCAAGGAGATGTATCTTGCCCTGCAGTCATTGCCTACAGGTGGCGGACGTACAAATGTCGGAATTTTCTATAAGGAGCTGACCGACTTCAGCGACCTTAACAGCGTTGCCAATTTTGCTGTTGATTGGAACGGTTTCTTCCAGGTGAGCAACACCTCATCTGCATATAGTTCAATGGACTTGCAGGCAGACAACAGAATAGGTTTTATCTATGAGGAGACCTTGACAGGCTTTGGCAGACGCGACAATCCCGTTTCAACAAGTTTCCCTACAGGTGCAGGACAGCATAACTTCGACGGATTCGACAATATCTATGTTGCATACGACCTTGAATATATCACAGGCGGAGCGTACAGCATCAAGCGCGATGTTGACCGTCGTGCCTTTGTGCGCAACTATTTCAATGCTCTTGCTGATGATGCTGAAATGTCTGCCGGTGACAGAGAACTACTTGAATCGGCTCTTGACAATTTGAGCGAGCAGCCTACTCCAAAGGAAATTGACGCCGTATATGCTGTTTTCTCAGGTGTTGTACCTGCCGACAAGTGGGACGGCAAAACACTGACCTTTACAAATGTGCAGCAGTCGGGCGCGGAGCGTGTATTGTATATAAACAGTAACAATGTTCTTGATTTGAGCACCTCACCTGCCAGTGAGGTGGGCGATGCAGCACATTTTGTGTGCAAAAAGGAGGATAGTGGCAAATACAGTTTTTTTAATGAAAAGAGCGGCTTGTATATGATTTGGCGTGCCGGCAACAGCGGTGGCTACAACAATAACAGCGGTACTCTTGCCACATACAACGCTGCCTATTGCGACTGGAGTATCAATCAAGGCTCTGTTGCCGATACATACTACATCGTGAGCAAACGTGAGAATGGCACAACTGACGGCTCACTGATTGTTATGGCATCCGGTGTTTTTGATGCATATTCCGCAGCCGAAGGTTACACCGGAAATTTCAGTAACCTTTTCCGTATAAGTGTTGTTGATGTTGATACAGCTATTGATGAAGTAAAAGGCGAAGATGGAAATGTGAAAGTTATTTACGACTTGCAGGGAAGAAGGGTGGAAAAGCCTGTTAAGGGTATATATATAATCAATGGCAAGAAGTTGCTTTTGAAGTAACATCCTGCCATTGACGCAACAGTTTCAGGTATCTTCTGTTTCAGAATTTCAATAGTTCAGGAACAGAAGATATTCTTTTTTTGCATTTATGGTGAACTCCTCTCCCGTGCATTCGTTGAGCGTTCCTTGCCACCAGTTCGTAAAATCATAAATGGGGTAGAGCAGCCCGTTTGAACTCATCTCGTTTGCAGTGATGCTGAATATCGACACCTGTTGCCCTTTGCGGCATTTGTGTGTGGTGGTGCCGTTGCATGCCATGAATACTCCGTAATCGGTGAATGAATATACCTCTGCCCCTGCGCGTGCATACTCTACAAGCAGGCTTATGTTGCCTATGGTGTGGTCCTCGCGCTTACCCGTAGCACCCACAATGGCAATTCTTTTTTTGCCTTGGGCTAAGCAAAAGCGTACAGCCTTTGTCTGGTCGTTGCTCTCCTGCTCGCCAATTATATGCAGAATATGTGAGAACTTCTCCTTATTCTCGGCACTTATGGAGTCGCTGTCACCCACTATCGCGTCGGGAATGCCCCCTTTGGCTATGAATCCGTCGGCAGCTCCGTCGCAACACACGATATAACGCGCGTTCCTTATTACCTGCATAGGCTGTTCGGCAGTGGGGTATTCTCCGCCCCCGATAATTACGGCATCAAATACATTATCTTTCATCTTGCATCATCTTTTTCCATTTGAAGTATCCAAAGATAGCTATAATTGCATACAAAAGGTATAACCCGGCTGTAAAATATAACCCTTTGTAAACATACAGCGCACTGCTTGCCACATCGACCACGCACCACACCCACCACTGTTCGATATATTTGCGTGCAAGCAACCACATTCCCACAATGCTCAAAGCCGTGGTAAATGAGTCGGCAAGCGGCACAGTGCTGTCGGTGTGGTTAATGAGCAACCATGCTATTGCACATTGCGCAATGATATATGTTATTGCCGCTTTTATTATGGCATTTGCGGGCATACGGCTTATGCGAAGCCCTCTTGCATCTTCTTTCTTGCCGGTGAAACTGAATCCTGTTTTCCATGCGATAAAGCCGTACAGAGCAATTACAAGATAGTAAATGTTTATACCGAAATCGGCATACAGCCCGGCATTGTAATATATGAAAAGATATATCGCCGGCATTATTATTCCTGCAATCCACAGATATATGCTTGCTTTATATTCAAGCCAAAGATATACAAGCCCTACGGCTGTACCCAAAATTTCGATAAACTGCTCCATAATGGTTCTTTATTTACTTTGCGTCTGTAGAGATTCCTCGTCGCTACGCTCTGTCGGAATGACACTCTACTGCTATATTATACTTTGTTATAGTGCAATAGTGATATGTCCCATTGCGTTTATGCCTGCCTGAGCGGCGTAGCCGGCGTAGTTGTAGCGTTGGCGGTTGCCGTCGCTGTCGGTGTAGTATCCGCTTCCTGCGTAGCCGTTGTTCTCATACTCCTCGTTGAAAAGGTTGTAAATTGTAGCTCCCACAGTGATGTTCTTTACACCTTTCAATTTGAAAGAGTATGCCAAACGTAGGTTGGTGACAAAATAGGCATCGAGCAGATGCTCTTCGATTCCGAAATTGCTCATATACTGCTTGCTCACATATTGCGATTGCAATGATGCCTCAATGCCACGCCACTCGTATGCAAAGGTGTTTCCGGCAATGATTGCAGGCGAGAATGCTATAGGAGTGTCATTGTGGTGTATCTCCCATTTTTCGTATGTGTAGTCGTCGTAAAGCACCTCGGTGAAGTCCTTGATTCTGTTGTGGCTGAATGTGGCATTTGCATTCCAACTGAATCCGCATTCAAGTTTCACTCCGGCTGTAAGCTCTATTCCCGCACGATAGCTTTTGGGGATGTTCGCACTCAGAGGCTCGCCAATCTCGTTGAGCTCTCCCGTAAGCACAAGCTGGTCCTTATAGTCCATGAAGTAGAGGTTTGCACCGGCATTGAATATGCCTTTAGCAAAAGAGTATCCCAATTCATAATCAATAAGTCTCTCGGCTTTAGGGTGTTCGTGCAGCTTGCCGTCGGTGTAGTTGTTTCGTGTAGGTTCCTTATGCGCCATGCTTGCCGATGCAAATATGCGGTTGTGTCTGTTTATAAGCCACGAAATACCTGCCTTGGGGTTGAAGAAATCGAACTTTTCGTTTATGTTCAGTGCCTGCAGAGCATTATCGTTATAGTTCCATTTGTCGTTGTTGCCCTTTATGGTGTAGCCAATGTGACGGTATTGCAGGTCGGCATACACGTTTAAGCCCCTTGCTACGTTATAGTCGGCTTTCACATATATGTTCATGTCGTTTTTCGCTCCGTTGTTGCGGTAGTATTCGTGGTTGGGAGTGAGGCTGCCGATGTAGTTCTTCACCCACAGCACATGCCCGAAGTGCTTGCCAACATATCTGTTTGCTCCACCGCCCAATGTGGCATTTATGCGCTTGTTCTTATATGTAAGCGAGAATACACCACCGCCAAAGTGGTTATCCATTGCCTTTTTGCGTATAAGGTCGCTCTCTTCAACCATATTGCCGTCGATGTAAAAACCGGGTAGGGCATATTCAGCAAGGCTGCGTTCGTCTTTGTATTCCTGATAGTATCCGTCGCCCTTTGTGTAGTGCAAGCCAATGTTCAGGCTTAGTGCATCGTTGAAATGGTGGTCGGCAAGCAATTGCACGTTGTGCTGAATGTAGTTGTCGGTCTGGTCGTCGTAATAGTGTGCCTTGCCGTTTTCATCGGTGAACATCTTTCCGCAACTGTTGTAGCGTCGTCCATACTCTTTCATCTCCTCTTTGCTTGCATAGTTCCATGCGTGGTATGTGTTTTCCATGCCCGAATAGCTTATAAGGCGCACGGTGGTGTTGTTGCCATAGTATGCCCCCTGCATATAATAGGAGTTCATTCTTGCCCTTGCGCGCTCAATGTAGCCGTTGCTGCCAATGTTTGATAGTCTTAGGTCCAACGCCCAGCGGTCGGCAATAATTCCCGTTCCTGCTCTCAGTGTCTCCTTGTGAGTGCCGAACGAGCCGGCAGAGCCGCTGAATTCAGCGTATGGCTGAGTGTTGAAATCGCTTGTCTTGATGTTGATGCTTGCTCCGAATGCGCCGGCACCGTTGGTGGATGTTCCCACACCGCGCTGAATTTGTATATCTTTTATTGACGATGCAAGGTCGGGCATGTTCACCCAGAAAACATTGTGGCTCTCAGAGTCGTTTACAGGAATGCCGTTGGCTGTTACATTGATACGGGTAGCGTCGGTACCTCGTATGCGCAGGCTGGTGTATCCTATGCCGGCTCCGGCATCGCTGGTGGCAATGGCACTTGGCGTTGTCGAAATGATGTAGGGTAAATCTACTCCGGTGTTCAGTTTGGATAGTTTCTCCTTGCCGATGTTTGTGAATGCGACAGGGGTGGTTTCTGTAGCTCTTGTTGACATAATTTCCACCTCTTGCAGGCTCACCTGCGTGCTGTCACTCATGTTCTTTTGCGCCATGGATGCCAAGGCGACAAAAACAGTGCTTGCGAGCAATGTTCTCTTTCTCATAAAAATTTCAAAAATTTGTGGAGCAGGGAGATAAAAAAATAAATCCTCCAAACTCCGTTGTTAAACAGAAAATGGGGATTTTTCCTGCATGGTCTGCAATGGGCATGTTGTCCGCCGGTGCGGACAAACCTTTCCGCCACTGTTGCAAACTCTTTTTTCCTACGCCGGCATTATCCGGATCAGGTTCTTGGGTATGATCTCAGCCTCTGTGATGCAAGTGCATACAGTTGGGCACCCCGTATTTGAAATCGGTGCAAAGTTAGAGAAAAAAATGTAATTGGCAAAATTTCCATTAAAATCCGCACAGATTTTGATGCATCGTCAGTTAATACTGTTTACAGTCGTTGTATTTGGGCTGTTGCATAACGTCAGGAAAATACCAAATATTGGTGAAAAAAATAGTTGGTATCCGGATTGCTATAAAAGTTTTCAACAAATGATTAAAAAAATATTGCAAAATGTTTTTTTTTAATAAAAATATGATAGCTTTGCATCCATGCTGAGTGAAATGAATTTTGGCTTGTAATTATTTTATTAACTTAAATACATAAAACTATGAAAAAGACTTTTAAATTTATAGCATTGATGCTTTCTGCTGTTATCTTGTTCTCTTCTTGTCTCGGTTCTTTCCAGTTGACAAACAAAGTGTTTAAACTCAACAAATCAATCGGTGACAAGTGGGTTAACGAACTCGTATTTGCAGCATGCTGTATTCTTCCTGTATATGAGATTACTCTTTTCGTTGATGCAGTCGTACTTAACTCTATCGAATTCTGGACCGGTAAAAAGGTTTTGGCTAACACTGGAGAAAAGAAAATCGTTAAGAACAACGAGGGTAAGAACGTTGAAATTACAGCAATGGAGAATGGTTACAACTTGACAGACGGTGTAACTTCAATGAATTTTGTTTTTGACGAGGAGACTCAGATCTGGAGTGCTGAATACAACAATCAGTCAACCGACCTTATCAAGATTGTTGATGACAACAATGCTCAGTTGTTCTTGATGAACGGTGAGGTTATGGATGTAACTCTTGACGCTGAGGGTATCAACATGGCTCGCATGTATATGAACAACAGCTTTGCAATGGCTAAGTAATATATACAGTACTATAAAATAGAAAAACAACAAGGTTGCATGCAACCTTGTTGTTTTTCTATTTTATAATAAGTATCTTCGCATTATATAACTTTATTATATGGAGCATCCTGAAAATGATAAAGCGTATAAGGGCTTGAAGGTTAATAGTGGAGTGGAATCACTCGGCTCGGTTAATCCTTACTTGTCGCAGATGCGCAAGAAACGCGCTGTTGAACTCTCTGTGAACGATTATGTCGAAGGCATACGGCGTGGTGATGTTACTGTGTTGAGCCGTGCTGTTACTCTGGTAGAGAGTATGCGTCCCGAGCATCAAGCTATTGCCCAAGAGGTGATAGAGCGTTGTTTGCCTTATTCGGGAAATTCTGTGCGAGTGGGTATAACAGGTGTACCGGGTGCCGGCAAGAGTACATCAATCGATGCTTTCGGAATGCATCTGCTGTCGCAGGGTAGTGGCAAGCTTGCTGTTCTGGCTGTCGATCCGAGCAGTGAACGCAGCAAGGGCAGCATTTTGGGTGACAAGACACGTATGGAACGTCTCTCACTTCATCCGCGTGCTTTCATACGTCCCAGCGCATCGTCCGGCTCACTTGGCGGTGTAGCCCGTAAAACACGAGAGACTATTGTGCTTTGTGAGGCTGCCGGGTATGATACTGTCTTTGTGGAAACGGTCGGTGTGGGGCAGAGCGAGACAGCCGTATGCTCTATGGTTGATTTCTTCCTGCTTATACAGATTGCCGGTGCGGGCGATGAACTGCAAGGTATCAAACGTGGTATTATGGAGATG
The DNA here is from genome assembly GCA_017631585.1 of Bacteroidaceae bacterium. Classification (GTDB taxonomy): domain Bacteria; phylum Bacteroidota; class Bacteroidia; order Bacteroidales; family Bacteroidaceae; genus HGM04593. The sequence continues at coordinate 1,457 of JAGBSZ010000169.1, read as the reverse complement.
GCTGATGGAATTGTAATCAATAAAGCAGATGGCGATAATGTGGAAGAGGCGCGTCGTGCGGCTGCTCACTATCGGAATGCCTTGCAGCTTTTTCCCATGCCGTCATGCGGAATACGTCCGTCGGTGCTTACATATTCAGGTTTCTTTGATATCGGTATTAAAGAGGTCTGGGATATAATAAATGATTATATTTCAAAAGTGAAAGCGAATGGTTCGTTTGATGTGCGACGAAATCATCAGCAAAGATATTGGCTTTATGAGAGTCTCGAAGAGCATATCAAGCAACGCTTTTACAATACCACGGGAATGGATGATATGCTAAAAAAATATGAGCAGATGTTGCTGTCCGGTAAAATTACCTCTTTTGCTGCAGCAAGCAAGGTGCTTGAGTATTACGATTACAATAAGAGAAGCTGACCCGAAGGTAGCGCTTTTATTACTATAAGCAAAATATTTGCAGGTCTAAAAATTTGAAAATAATTGCTGCTTTTGCCACTCTGTTTCTGAATTTTTACTAACTTTGTGTATTGAAAATGAATGGATTGGGTTATGAATAACTTTTTGGCAACATACGGCAATGGTATAAACCGCACCTCTTGTGTGGCTGTCGTATCACGCTCAAAAAATACCCCCCCCATATAAAAGCTTTGATAATCAATTAGTTAGCAATTTTTGTATATTTGATATTCGGCGTTACTGCTTTTCGTAAGCGGTAACGCCCTTTTTGTGTCTATAAATCAACAAACAATAACAATTTAAAACAAAGAATTATGAAAACATTCAGAATGATTGGAATAGCTCTTGTAGCTATGATGTTCTGCTTTACTATGAGCAGTTGTGACAACGAAGAAAACGAAGCAGTTGTTGACCCTTATAAGGACTATCCGCAGTTGATTGTGGGTAGGTGGTTTAATTTTTCACCTGATGCAAGCATATTTCTGAATTATCGAGCTGATGGTACTTATTATGAAGTTGGCACTGTATTTAAAAATGGATGGAGAGAAGGTGAGGGAACATACGAAATCAATGGGAATATAGTAAAAAGTACTGGTACAAATATGAATAATACACCTGATGTGGTGGAAATCGTTGAACTAACTAATGATAGGTTTGTGGTTAAACCAATTTATTCAGAGGTTAAAACAAACTACCGTGTAAAAGAACAATTCGACATCACTGGTAAATATTCTTACTTGAACTCTGCTGCAAGAGTCGTTCCAGCAGAGGGTAAGACTGCTCTTCAACTTCCCGAAGGTGTAACTTTCAATGGTCAGAACTCTATCTCTATTGATGCTATGCACGGAGACCGTATTATTGATGTGATGAAGAAATTCTTTGCCGATGCGACCTTCGCTGCTGATGGCAAACTCAACCACACAATGGATGGTGAGGCAAAGGTAAAGAACTACACCCTGAATGGTAATAACCTTGTGTTCAATCTCTATGAAGGAAGCGAT
>JAGBSZ010000168.1 GCA_017631585.1 Bacteroidaceae bacterium | reverse complement strand
GTATGGCGGAATATGCTGCAAAGGCAGGTGCCGACAGGGTTGAACTCTATACCGGTCCTTATGCGCACAACTATGCACGTAACCGTGAGGAGGCCATTGCTCCTTTCTTTGAGACAGCAAAACGTGTCAAGCAGTTGGGAATAGGCTTGAATGCCGGTCACGACCTCAGTCTTGAGAATCTTGCCTATTTCACCGATGTGATTCCGTGGGTAGATGAGGTCTCCATTGGTCACGCACTTATATGCGATGCTCTTTATATGGGACTTGAGGCAACTATTGCGGCATACCAGAAATGTTTGATAAAGTAATAAATAAAACACAATAATATTATGATTCAATTGACTACAGTGGCTGCCGAGGCAGCAACAGCAGAAGTGATGTCATCCGTTGAGGTGGCAGGTTCGGTTCAGGAGGGTATCAATGTTCTTGAGCTGGCTATGAAGGGTGGCTGGATTATGATTGTTCTTGCAGCTCTTTCAATTTGGGGTATATATATATTCTTTGAGCGTCTTGCCGTGTTGCGCAAGGCTATGAAGAGAAATCCTCTATTGCTTGACCGCATTCATGACAATATAATGGACGGCGATGTAAAATCGGCTATCAACTATTGCGAGAAGGTCAATTCTCCAATGTCACGTGTTCTTGCCAAGGGTGTTAAGGATTATAAATTCGACACGGTTTCAGTGCGTCAGGCTCTCGACAACAATGCCGGTCTTGAAATTGCAGCTCTCGAAAAAGGTTTGCCTATTCTTTCTACAATAGCTGCAATTGCTCCAATGCTCGGTTTCCTTGGTACTGTAACTGGTATGGTGCAGGCTTTCTGGCAGATGTCAAACGCTGGAAACAATATCGACGTGTCGCTGTTGTCAAGCGGTATTTATGAGGCTATGGTTACAACCGTAGGTGGTCTTATTGTCGGTATCATTGCCCTTTTTGCATACAACTATCTTGTAATGCTTGTAGATAGAATACAAAATTTCATGGAGGCTGATATAATCTCGTTCATTGAAATCGTTACCGAGAGCAAGGAGGCTAAAAAGAGCGAAGCTGCGGAATAATAAAAACTTTTATTAGAAATTTTAACAGCTTCTGAATATGATAAAAAGAAAGACAAAGGCAATAGATGCTTTTTCAATGTCGTCAATGACCGACATTATATTCCTGTTGCTTATATTCTTTATGATAACCTCGACAATGGTGACACCAAATGCCATTAAGGTGTTGTTGCCACAGGGTAAGGAGCAGACACAGGCAAAGCCAATGGCGCGTATCATTATCGACAAGGACCTTAACTACTATGCGGCGTGGGGGCGTTCCGACGAGATGCCAATCAGCGAGAGCGAGATAACCTCTTTCTTGCTCGATTGCCGCGACAAGGATTCCGAAATGTATGTCGCGCTTTATGCCGATGAGACGATACCATACAGAGAGATTGTCAAGGTGCTTAATATTGCAAATGAGAACCAGTTCAAAATGGTGTTGGCAACACGCCGTCCCGACAAGAAACGATGAAAAATATCTCTAAAGAAAAGGTTACAGGTATCGTCGGTACTGTTGTGTTCCACGTGCTGTTGTTGATTCTGTTGCTATTCATAGTGATGGACAGACCGCCAATGGAACCTGAAGCCGGTTTGTCTGTTGTCATGGGAGAGGATTTTGCCATGACCGAGGTGGAGGTTGCCCCTCAGCCCCCTAAGCCTCAGGTACAACCCAAACCACAGAAGCCGACACCAGAGAAACCGCTTATAACACAGAACGACGAGGAGAGTATCAGCGTCGATTCTGCCAAATCTGCCGAACTTCAGAAGGAGAAGGTCTCTGCAGAGCAGGAAGCCGAGCAAAAACGTCTTGAAGAGGATGCTATGAAAAAGGCATCCAACCTCATGGCAAATGCCTTTGGAAAGGGTAGTTCTATGGGTACAAAGGGTTATGATAAAATAGATGAGGGAACAAGTGGTGCGCCTGACAGCAATATGGAAACTGGCGAAAAAGAGGGCTCGGGTATGGGCTCATGGAACCTTGTCGGACGTGCCCTTGCCGGAGACGGAAAGTTGCCTTTACCGGCATATAATGTTCAGGAAGAGGGTCGTGTTGTGGTTACAATCACCGTTGACCCCGATGGAAATGTTGTGAATGCGAGAATACACCCGCGTACAAATACAACATCGCAGGCTTTGCGTACAGCGGCCGTGACTGCCGCCAAACGTGCCCGATTCAATACTACCAGCAATGTGAATAACCAGGAGGGTACAATTACATACTATTTCAGATTGAAATAACAGGATAAATATGAGCAAAATATATCTTTTTCTTGCCGACGGTTTTGAAACCGTTGAGGCTCTTGCACCGGTTGATGTTATGCGTCGTGCCGGTATCGAGGTGGTGACTGTTTCTATCATGGGACGTAATGAGGTTGTATCGGCACAGGATGTTACTGTGTTGACTGATACTCTTTACGAGGATTGTTGCTTTGCCGATGCTGATGCTCTTGTTCTCCCCGGTGGTGGAGTGGGTACAGACAATCTGTCGGCTCATGAACCTTTGCGTTCATTGCTTGTCGATGCGCATGCAAAAGGCACACTTGTTGCCGCAATATGTGCTGCACCCATGGTGTTCGGCAGAATAGGTATCCTTGAAGGACGCAAGGCAACATGCTATCCCGGCTGTGAAGGTGATTTGTTCGGTGCTGAATATACTGCAGCTCCTGTCGAGCAGGACGGTAATATAATCACTGCTTGCGGTCCCGGTGTATCTTTTGATTTCGGTTTTGCCATAGTAGAGCGTCTTTGTGGCAGTGAAGTTGTTGCGACTTTGCGCTCACAGATGCAGTTCAAGTAAAAAGAAAAAATGAAAAAATATCTTATAGTCGTTGCCGGTGGCAAGGGCACACGCATGGGTGGCGAAATGCCAAAGCAGTTTCAGTTGCTTTGCGATAAGCCTGTAGTAATGGTTACTCTGGAGCGTCTTCATACGATAGACCCTACCATGCAACTCATTCTTGTTCTGCCGGCAGAACATATCGAATTGTGGAAGGAACTTTGTAAAGAATACTCTTTTGCCGTTCCTCTTATATTGACACAAGGCGGTGCCACACGTTTTCATTCTGTGCAGAACGGTCTTGCGCAGATTGATGACCTCGAAGAGGCTATTGTAGGAGTTCACGACGGTGTCCGTCCTTTTGTATCGGAAAAAGTTCTTGATGAGTGCTTCCGCGAGGCATGGACACATGGCGCGGCAATCCCAATGATAAATCTTCAGGACAGTCTTCGTCATATTGTCGGTGTGAATGGTGTAACCGAGGTTGTTCCACGCGACCGTTATCGTTTGGTACAGACACCTCAGGTGTTCAAGCTGTCGCTACTGCGCCGTGCATACGAACAGCGTTTTACGGAGAGTTTTACCGATGATGCTTCTGTGGTGGAGGCTCTTGGAGAACAGATTGTCGGTGTGGAGGGTAACAACGAGAATATAAAGCTCACAACTCCATTTGACCTTATGATTGCCAAGACATTGATGGAAAGCTCGAAACCACAACAAGAAATATAAAATTCCTGCCCGGAGTGGGCGAACAACGTGCTACGTTGCTTAACAGGGAGTTGGGTATATACTCCCTGTACGACTTGTTGTATTATTTCCCTTACAAATATATCGACCGCAGCAAGGTCTTTAAGGTGTCTGAGCTTGGAGCGCAGTTGCAGCATGTGCAGCTGCTTGGCGAGATACGCTCTTTTGAGGAGATGGGCGAGGGCGCATCGCGTCGTCTGGTGGCACATTTCACCGATGGAACAGCGTTTGTCGATTTGGTGTGGTTCCGCGGAATAAAATTCGTGAAGAACAAACTGCAGGTTGGCAAAAAGTATGTGGTGTTCGGCAAGCCGTCGATGTTCAACGGCAGGGTGAATATCGCTCATCCCGATGTCGATGATGCTTCGATGTTGCAACTCGACAAAATGGGCTTGCAACCATACTATAACACCACTGAGAAAATGAAGCGTAGCGGTCTCAACTCCAATGCTCTTGCCAAGCTGGTGAGCAATCTCTTTCAGTTGCTTGTGCATGAATTCCCTGAGACTCTGTCGCAGGATATTATAAAAAAGCATGCCCTGATGTCGCTTGATGAGGCGTTACGTGTCATTCATTTTCCCAAAAATCTCAAGGAGTTACAGGCGGCTCAATACAGGCTTAAATTCGAAGAACTCTTTTTTATTCAGCTCAACATCCTGAACTATTCGCGCGACAGGCAAAAACGTTATGTTGGACACCGTTTTTCAAAGGTGGGAGAGATTTTCAACCGTTTTTATCATGAGAATCTCCCTTTTGAACTTACCGGAGCGCAGAAAAGAGTAGTAAAGGAGATTCGTTGTGATGTTAACGGTAACAGCCAGATGAACCGTCTGATACAAGGCGATGTGGGCAGTGGCAAGACACTTGTTGCGTTGCTGTCGATGTTGCTTGCCAAGGATAATGGCTATCAGGCGTGTATGCTTGTGCCTACGGAAATTCTGGCAGAGCAGCATTGTGCCACTCTGCGCCGTATGTTGGGCAATCTGCCTGTCAGGGTGGAACTGCTTACCGGCAGTACAAAGCAAAAGGATAGAATACCTATTCTTGAAGGTCTTGAAAACGGTGCGGTGGATATTCTTGTCGGCACCCATGCAGTCCTCGAAGATAATGTGCAGTTCCATAATCTCGGTATTGTGGTAATTGACGAGCAACATCGCTTCGGTGTCGTGCAGCGTGCAAAGATGTGGGCAAAGAACAGTGTTCCTCCGCATGTGCTGGTGATGACGGCTACTCCAATTCCTCGCACTCTTGCAATGACCCTTTACGGCGACCTTGATGTGTCGGTAATAGATGAACTGCCACCCGGTCGCAAACCTATAGCCACCACGCATATTTTACGCGATCGTACCCATAGCCTATATTCCTTTATGCGTCATCAGATAGATGAGGGCAGACAGGCTTATGTGGTGTATCCTCTTATAAAGGAAAATGAAAAGCTCGACCTGAAGAATCTTGAAGATGGTTACAAGCAGCTGTGCAACGTCTTTTGTGACTACAAACTGAGCAAGTTGCATGGCAAGATGAAACCTAAGGAAAAGGATGAGGAAATGCGCCGTTTTGCTTCGGGTGAGACACAGATACTTGTATCCACAACGGTAATCGAAGTGGGTGTGGATGTGCCCAATGCTTCTGTTATGGTAATTGAGAATGCAGAGCGTTTCGGTCTCTCCCAGCTTCACCAATTGCGCGGACGTGTGGGGCGTGGTGCGTCCCAATCCTATTGTGTGTTGGTAACCGGTGACAAGTTGTCCGAGGATACACGCAAGCGCATGGAGATTATGACAACAAGCAACGATGGCTTTGAGATAGCCGAAGCCGACCTTAAACTGCGTGGACCGGGTGACATGGAGGGTACTCAACAGAGTGGTATTGCTTTTGACCTTAAGATTGCCAATCTTGCCCGTGACGAGCAGTTGTTGCAGTTTGTAAGAGAGGTGGCGCGTGGCGTGATTGATGCCGACCCTGCACACGACAATCCTGCCTATCGCATGGTGTGGGAGCGTCTTCGCACTATAAAGAATATGAAAAACTGGAATTGGGGCGCAATATCGTAAAAGTTAATAATTTCAATTGTTGAAAAATATTTGGCAGTTCAGCCCGTTTCTTTCGACACTTTTTACTACCTTTGCGATAATTGACACGTTTACAACTCTTTACATAAGTATTCTTTTTTTAAATCATGGAGAAAACACTTATTCTAATCAAGCCTAATGCCATCCAGCGTGGTTTGACAGGCGATATTATCACCCGTTTTGAACGTAAGGGACTCAGAATTGCCGGTATGAAAATGCTGTTCATGAACGATGAACTTGTCCGTGAACATTATGCTCATCTTGTGGAACGTCCTTTCTTTCCTTACCTAAAGGCTTCAATGCAGGCTGCTCCGTTGATTGCTTGCTGTCTTGAGGGTGCCGAGGCTGTTGAGACCGTACGTCTTATGGTTGGTGCTACCAATTCCCGTAAGGCTCTGCCCGGAACAATTCGTGGTGACTTCTCCATGAGCGGTGAACAGAATGTGGTACACGCATCCGATTCTGTGGAGAATGCCGTTATTGAGATAAACCGTTTCTTTGCGCCCGGTGAACTGTTCGATTACGAGTCGGCTGTAACATGTTTTGAGTATGGTGGCGAAGAGAGCCAAAAGTATAAATAATCATAAAGTGAAGAAGTTTTTTCAGTACATATTTCTGTTTGTTTTCTGCTCTTTGGTGTCTGTCGGTGCCAAGGCGCAGGCTCTTTTAGCCGAAGAGGTGACAATACAGCGTCAGATGGAGGAGGTAAAGACAATAGCATTGCGTAATATGCTGTTGAACGAGGTCAATACCGTTCCTTCTGCCGACATGTATCCTGAGTGGGTAAATACAAGAGTACATTTCAAGCATGCTCTTCCCGACTCATTCCGCATCGACTTGCGCGGTTTTGTCATGCCTACAACAAACACCCAAATAACCGACAAATTCGGCTATCGTCCCCGTCGCAGACGCGTACACAACGGTCTTGATATAAAAGTGAACCGTGGTGATACTATCTATGCCGCTTTTGACGGTAAGGTGCGAATAACAGCATATCAGCGTAAGGGCTATGGTCATTATGTTGTCGTAAGACATCATAACGGCATTGAAACACTATATGCACACCTGTCGAAAAAACTGGTTGGCGCAAACGACAACGTAAAGGCCGGTGATCCTATCGGCATAGGTGGAAACACTGGACGAAGTTCCGGGCCTCACCTCCATTTTGAAACATTGTTGCTTGGCAGTTGTCTCGACCCGGCTTTGCTGTTCGACTTCAAGAATCAGGATGTCACAGGCGATTTTTATCTCTATCGCCGTCCCGGTTCAAAATATATCGAGAATGGTGTTGTCAAGATTGCCGGTCCCGAGAAAAAATATCATAAGGTAAAGTCGGGCGAAACCATAGGCAAAATTGCACGCAAGTACAATGTAGAGGAGGGAATAATATTCAAATTGAACAAACTCAATTCCCGCTCGATAATTCGTCCGGGGCAGATGCTGAGGTATCAGTAACGGCGAGTAGCAACAGAGAGAACAATATCATCCAGTATCAGGCAGTCACATTTGGCTGTGCTGTTGTCCGGATAAGTGACAGTATATGAATCGGCATTCTTTGTAATGCCGATTTCTTTTAATATGGTGATATTCTCAGAGGCGAGCTTGAACGCAGCTTCTTTGGCACTCCACAAGCATAATGCCTGCTTGACAGGATTGTTCTCTTGGGTGAGAATATCAATCTCTTGTTCGGTCAGGAATGATTTTGCAACGGCGTATGCGTTGCGGTCGGTGCGTTCAATGTCAATCCCTATCGGGTAATCCGAAACGGCTATTGCCACATACTCGTTTGTGTGGCTTATGCTTATATGCCTGCTGTTGCCGGCAAGGTATGGCTTGCCGTTGTCATTATACAGAATAGTCTCTCCTTTATATTGTGTAGAGTGCAGCAATGCGCGCGTAGCAAGCCATTCGCGTTGTCTGCTCTCCGATTTGAATCTCCTTTTGGCTTCGCTTAGCAATGTTCCGTTGTCTGCAATATACTCGGAAAGTTCATTGCACCCCTCTTTTATATGCCAGAAAAATATTTCGGCATTGCAGAAAGATTTCAGATTCTCAAAATATATTTGTGGCATATAATAAGTTGTTTGCGATGTTATTGTAACGCAAAATTATATATTTTGACCTTACGGAGCGGATTTAAAGAATTTTTTTTCAAAATTTTTGGATTTTGCCTGAAATTTCAAATTCATTTCAGTTTTGTATATAATCTTTGCATTGTAAATAACGCGAAACAGTTTAACCAAACTATAAACCAACTGTTTTGTTTAATGTATAACTAACTAAAAATTAATATTATGAAAAAGATTTTATTTGCACTTGTAGCGATTTTTACTTTGGGTGTTTCAAACGTATCTGCCGATAACGATAAATTGGTAAGCAAGAGCGAACTTCCAGTAAAGACACAGCAGTTCCTTGACCAATATTTTGCCAACGTCAAGATTACATACGCAAAATTAGAGCGCGACCTGTTCGACCGTTCATACGAAGTGGTACTTGCCGACGGTACAAAGCTTGAATTTACCCCTCAGGGCGATTGGAAGGATGTTGATTGCCGATACGAAGAGGTTCCTGCAGCAATCGTTCCGCAGCCAATCAGAGAGTTTGTTGCAAGCACACATCCGGGTGAAAAGATTCTGAAGATTGAGAAGGACCGTGGCTATTACGAGGTTAAACTCTCTAACCGTTACGAACTTACCTTCAATAAGGATTATAAGATAGTTGACATAGATAATTGATAAGTATCATCCCTAAAACTATAAATATGAGACTATTGTTGCCTGTTTTTATAACGCTGTTGTCGCTTATTGCCTGTGACAATAAGGGGAATTTTGATACTCTGTTAAGTTCTGATATTGTTGATTTTATTCAAAAAGAGTATAAAGGTTCCACGATATGTAAAGCAGAGTATGATGAAAATGGATTGTATGAGGTTGAGATAAATCACAACCGTATATTGAAAGAAGTCTATTTTGATACAGACGACAATTGGGTCTATACTACATGGGATGTGAGGGTTTCTGATTTGTCTGTAGCTGTCAGGGAGGCTGTCTTGGAGAAATATCCGGGATGCAGAATAGATGATGTCGATGCAGTAGAGCGTATTGATAAATCCTATTATAAAATAGAACTTGATAAGGGTGAATTGGAAAAGACGGTTTATATTACACCAGTTGAAGACTGATGCAGGTTTTATATATGAGGCATGAGCAACCGCAGTTGCTCATGCTGTTTTTTTGTATAATTGATGTCCGCTTGAAAGACGCAGGAATTATGTATTAATATATATTAATTTGTTTTAAAATTTTGATATTTGTACAGATATGGCTTTATTTGCATAAAGAATTATGAATAAGGTTGTAATCATTAAAATCTTAACTATATGAAAAAGCTATTGGGCATTGTGTTTTTTATTGCATTATCATCTTGTTTTGTGTCATGCGAAGATGATTTTGTTATTGGAGAAACTACAGAATATAATATCTCTATTAGTGCGACAGGTGGAGGAAATGCCAGTTTCGATGGATTTACCGGTTCTTCGATTACGGTTGAAAATAACATGCAAGTTACAATTGTTGCCGTGCCTGCCGCCGGAACATCTTTCATTGGCTGGTATATCGGAGAAATACCGGTAAGCAATGATTTGAGATATACATTTATAGTAGAAAACAGCCTCTCATTGATTGCGCGATTCAAGGAAGTAGAGGATAGAACCAATGTGACTCCCGAAATTTATGAAAGAGATTTGAGCGAGGAGGATGTAGAGAATGCGATTGACGCCCTTAAGAAAAATGGATATTTGGGTCAGAGCCTTACCGGACAATACAATATGCGTGGCGGTAAAGAAAATGGTATGCCAAGTGGTCATGCATACCAGCGTCAATACTCTCTTGGTCCCGACCTTTATGCACAGTACTTTACAGTTCCTCACAAGGATTTTATGTGGGGTAGCCACACATCTACGTACGATTTATCAGCCGAATTTAATAGTGGTCCTTTGGGCGCATATACACAGGCAAAAAATGCATTTATGCCGGTATTGCATCATTCTGAGATTGATAATATTCCAGAAATCAAAGCAATAGTTCTGTTATATTACTGCCTTATAGCACAGGAGCATGCCGACCTTTCAGGTCCTTTCACATATTTTGAGGATAGGCTGAACGTGGATAATCCTACACAGTATAATGACCTTGAAACGATATACCATGATATTGTAAAATCATTGGATAATATTGTCGCTTGCTTAAAGTACTATGAAGAAAATCGTCCTGATTGGTATAAGAAAAATATAGTTGGCATTTTGGACGCATACCATCAGACAAGCCGCAGCCTCCTGAACGGAGATAAGACCATGAATTCATACATCAAGCTCGCAAATTCTCTGAAACTGCGTATGGCAATGCATATTGTTAAGGTACAGCCGGAAACTGCAAAGAAATGGGCTGAGGAAGCTGTTGCAAGCGGTGTAATAGAAAGTACTGAGGAGCAGCAAGGCTTATATCCGATGGTATCAGGTTTTGCGCATCCTCTGATGGATATACAGAACTGGGGTGATTTATGTTTCAGCGCATCATTCATAGGATTGCTCAAGAGTCTTGACCACCCATACTTGAAATATTTTGTACTACGTAACAGCTATGAAATCGATGATAGAAGAACCGGCGAAAAGACACCTGCCAATGATGATTTTTATGGAATTCGTGAAGGTGTTTTGGTGCCGAATGGGCAAATCTACTCTATGAACCAATATCAGGCATATTCAAAATTTGACAGCAACATTTTGGGAAGAACCTTTGCACCTCTCTACTTCGTAAAATTTGCAGAAGTTGACTTCCTGCGTGCAGAAGGCGTTTTGCGTGGTTGGAATATGGGCGGAACTGCAGAGTTCTTCTACAATCGCGGTATTGAAAATGCATATTTCGAAGACCCGTTAATAGGACCTCAATACTCAGCCTATGTAAAAGACTACATGGCACTGGAAAGCCCTATTAACCACACTGTAAAAGACCCTAT
>JAGBSZ010000167.1 GCA_017631585.1 Bacteroidaceae bacterium | reverse complement strand
TAGCTCCGTGTTATAAATTCTTTAGGAGGCTTATATGACTATAAGCAAAGACATCAAGTTCGATTGCGCTCATATGTTGAGCGGGTATGAAGGGAAATGTGCCAACCTTCACGGGCATACGTATCACGGTACAGTGACTATTGAAGGTGACATAGACGCCAGTACAGGCATGTTACTTGATTACAACGAAATCAAAAAGGTTGTAGATAAGTATGACCATGCAATCATTTTCAGTTCTGTCGACCTCCGCTATACTGCAGAAGAGGACTTATTGGGGTGGGCTCAGAAAAACAACATGCGTTATGTCGTCTTGCCTTTTGGCAAATCAACAGCTGAAGTATTGGCTCTGACTATTGCGGAGGAGTTTGACCACTACGGCAAAGTAACAGTTCGCTTATCTGAAACAGACGGTTCTTGGGCTGAAGCGGAGGCACATGCATGAAAGTAGTTGAAATCTTCGATTCAATACAGGGTGAAGGGGATTACATGGGCGTCATGTGTACCTTTGTTCGTTTTGCAGGCTGTAATCTTAAATGTCCTTTCTGTGATGAGGCGTCAAAGTATGATAAAGCCAAAGAGATGACGATTGAACAGATTGTTGAAAGGTGTAAGCAGAAGATTGTTGTATTAACTGGTGGGGAGCCTACGATACAACCTGAGCTTAAGACACTGGTCAAGGCTTTACATACAGCATATCATCACGTTCATATTGAAACAAACGGTACAAATGATATCGATTATTTCGTTGATTGGGTTACCTGTTCTCCAAAGGCTCCGAAGTATAAATGCGAGTGTTTACATAACGAGGTTAAGCTTGTAGTTAGTAAAGACTTAACACTTAAACAAGCTTTAGCTCATGCGGGTGGACAGCACATATGGCTTCAGCCTTGCGATGGGCCTTATCTTGAACAGAGCAAGAAAAAGATTCTTAAGTGGATTAAGAAATATCCTGACCTCTTTAGAGCAGGAATTCAATTACATAAATATTACGAGGTGATATGATGATGCCGATAGAACAAGTGGATTTACCATATGGTGACCCTAGATGGGATAAGTTACAACAGGAGCATACAAAAGCGTCGATTCTTATGGACCGCATTAGGGCAGCAGATAAGCTGCTGACCACATTCCCAAAAGAAGCGATGGGTGATGGTGTTAAAGAAGAAACACCGTTGCGTGTTGCTAAAATGTGGGATGAATTATTGACTGGTTATGATAAGGACCCAGCAGAAATCTTATCGAAAACGTTTGATGTCGATGCAGGAGGAGATGTCAATGGAAATGGTATTGTCATTGTTAAAGACATTCCACTATTCAGTCAATGTGAACACCACCTCGTACCTTTTTACGGAAAGGTACACATTGCATACATTCCTCGAAACAAAGTCGTTGGCCTGTCCAAGTTTGCTAGACTTGTCGAATGTTACGGACGACGCTTGCAAGTACAAGAACGTTTAACAAAACAGATTGCAGACGCCATCAATCAGTATCTTGACCCAATAGGTGTTATGGTAGTCGTTGAGGCTGAGCATATGTGCATGACAATGCGCGGTATTCAGAAGCCTGGTACCAAAACTGTCACATCACGAGTTAGTGGTGTATTCTTTGATAAGCCGGAAGCAAGAGCCGAGGCAATGGAGTTAATGAAATGAAGAAGTGTTTAATTAACGTAGAGGGTGGATTAGGTAAACATGTAATGCTTACTTCAATCCTCAAGGAATTTAAGGAGAAGAAGGGTTATGATGAACTGTATGTTCTTAGCCCATACTTTGACGTGTTCAAATCTTGTTCAGCTGTAACTGATGCTTTCCCACCACAGCAGGGTACATTGTATCAGGAACTTGTATTGGATGAAGATTGTGATATCTATTGGAAAGACCCATACAACAATTCACGTTTCATCAAGAAACAGTGTCATTTGTTTGAAGCATGGGCTGAAGAATTTGGGTTCGAGCTCGATAATCCAGGTATGGATTACACACCTCAGTTGGACCAGATTGATAAAGCTTATCCACAGGTTGTTACCGCTGTTAAACAGAAAAAGGAAGAGTGGAAGAATAACTATTGTATCGTTCAGTTCAATGGTGGACAGTCTCCACTTAGTCCTATGAAGGACCAACATGGTAATCCTATTCCATATCACGATAATCAGGAGAACATTAAACGTAACTACTACAAAGGTGAAGTAATCGTTGAACGACTAAAGAAGCTATATCCAGGAGCAACAATCGTTCATTTTGCTTTGCCAAATGAACCTACACTGGAAGGAACAGTCAAGGTTGAATTACCTTATTTAGCTTATGCTTTGTTGGCAGAGGATGCTAAAGCCGTTGTTTGTATTGATTCATCTCTCCAGCACTTGTCTACAGGTCGTTGTAAAGATGTAACAGTCATTTGGGGCGAAACACGTCCTGAACACTTCGGTTACAACAGTAACAAGAACGTATGTGCAAAGAACGTACTCAACAGTCAGCCTTACTTCAGACCTCTCGGTATCAGCCCTTCAATTGTTCGCATGCCTGAACCTGAGGAGGTAATAGGATGAAAGTATTAGTTCTTGCTTCAGGTGGATTGGACAGTACATGTCTTCTTCACAAAGCAGTTAAAGAGTATGGAGCTTCGAACGTATTTGCGTTGAATGTATATTACGGACAGAAGCATGCCAGAGAACACGATTGTTTCTTATGGCAAATGGAACGCCTGGGAATCGAGAACTACGAATCGTTAGACCTTAGTTCTATCTTTACAGGCTACAAGGGCTGCACCCTACTACAGGGTGGTGGAGATATTCCACACGAATCGTATGCAGAACAACTTGCTAAGAAACCAGGTACAGTTTCAACATATGTACCGTTTCGTAACGGATTGTTCTTGTCTGTAGCAGCATCTATCGCTATACAGAATGAATGTAATATGATTTGGTATGGTGCCCATGCCGATGATGCAGCAGGTAATGCTTATCCTGATTGTACCACAGAGTTCATAATGGGTATGTCTGATGCCATATGGGAAGGTTCTGGGCATACACTTAATATGGAAGGTCCATGGTCACAGCTCAATAAAGCAGGTGTTGTTGCTGAAGGTATCAAAGCAGGTATGACACAGGAAGACTTCGAACATACATGGTCTTGTTACGAAGGCGGTGACAAGCCATGTGGTAAGTGCGGTACCTGTATCGATAGGAAGACAGCTTTAGAAGCCAACGGGCTTAAAAATTGTTAACGTTAAAAGCTTGAAATAAAAAGAGTTTAATGTTATAATATTAAGTATATCAACTGCCATTGATATGAACTCCGGGGAACTTACAGGTGACGCCATCACTGTAAGTTCCTCTCTTGAGGTACACTGACAAGTTTGTCGTATGACGAGCTTAACCCATCTGGAGGTTTACCCACCCTCCAACCCACCGAGCCAGTGTATCTCAAGAGGGAAACTTAGGAAGTACCTCGGAAGAATATCTTATTATCTAAGGAGGCACAATATGAGTGCAGAAAAGAATGAATTGGATGTTGAGTATCTCAACGAAGTAGCAGGACAGGGATTTGAAAACATGGGTACTGATGAAACAGCCGTACCACGATTGTTAATCGCACAGGCTCTTTCTGATGTAACACAGAACGGTAAAGTTCCAGCAGGTCACTTCTACAATTCAATTACAGGTGAAGACTACGGTGATTCAGTCAACGTAATCGTTTGTCACTTTCAGAAGGTTTGGGTTGAATGGAAAAAGAACCAGGGTGGCTACGTTGGTACTTATCCAGTTGGTGGTCTTGAAGGCGTTACTGGAGATAACTTCAAAGGTATGGAACACAAAGACGCCGATGGTAACATCAATGATGTTATCGAGACTTGGGATTACCTTGTTATCCTTCCGGAACACAAGGATGCAGGTTTCATGATTTTCGGTTCAACACGTGGAAACCTGAAGTATCTCAAGGGATGGAACACACAGATGAGATATCTGCGTACTCCTCAGGGAAAACCAGCTCCATTGTTCAGCGCTATCTGGAACATGACTACTGGCAAAGACACCAACAAGAAAGGCAACCAGTACTATTCTTGCAACGTTGAAGGTAAATCTTCAATCAAGTTTGCAGAATGGGTTGACAAGGAGACATATCTTGAATATGTTGCTCCTGCTCGTCAGGTTGCAGACCAGGCAGTAATGCTTGCAGACAACAGAACACAGGCTATTGAAGCTCCTGCAGAAGAAGCTGAAG
>JAGBSZ010000166.1 GCA_017631585.1 Bacteroidaceae bacterium | reverse complement strand
TTAAGAGCCTTCTCAAGGATTTCGTATGAAAGACCGTCAACCTTGATATCCATCTGTGTAGCAGTGATACCGTCAACAGTACCTGTTACCTTGAAGTCCATATCACCCAAGTGGTCCTCATCGCCGAGAATATCGCTCAATACAGCATATTTCTCTTCACCTGCGTTCTTGATAAGACCCATTGCGATACCTGATACCGGTTTCTTTATCTGCACACCGGCATCCATAAGAGCCAATGTACCGGCACATACTGTAGCCATTGATGAAGAACCGTTTGACTCGAGAATATCTGATACTACGCGAACGCAATATGGATAGTCGGCAGGAATCATATTCTTCAATGCGCGGCAAGCAAGGTTACCGTGACCGATTTCGCGACGACCTACACCACGCTGTGCACGAGCCTCACCTGTTGAGAATGGAGGGAAGTTATAGTGCAACAAGAAACGCTCTGTACCCTGATTCATTACATCGTCAACGATTTTCTCGTCGCGCTTTGTACCAAGGGTAACAGTTGTCAACGACTGTGTCTCACCACGTGTGAACACTGCCGAACCGTGAGGACCCGGCAAATAACCTGCCTCGCACCAGATATGACGTATTTCTGTAGTCTTGCGACCATCGAGACGCTTGCCTTCGTCAAGGATGCAACGACGCATAGCCTCTTTCTCAACATCGTGATAGTAACGGTCGATAAGAGCACCCTTCTCCTCAAGTTCCTCCTCGGTAAACTGAGTCTTGAATTCTGCCTTGATAGCCTCGAAAGCCTCACCACGACCATGCTTGTCGTTGTTTCCGCTTGCAGCAACAGCGTAAGCCTTTGCGTAGCAAGCCTCGTGAACCTGCGCACGGAGTTCCTCATCGTTTACCTCGTGGCAATATTCACGCTTAACGGTTGAACCAACCTCTTCCATAAGTTCCATCTGCGCCTTGCAGTGAACCTTGATAGCTTCGTGAGCAACCTTCATTGCCTCGAGAAGGTCGTTCTCAGAAACCTCTTTCATCTCACCCTCAACCATCATGATGTTGTCGTATGTAGCGGCAACCATGATATCCATGTCAGCATCTTCGAGCTGTGCGAATGTCGGGTTTACGACAAACTCACCACCGATACGTGCAACACGTACCTCAGAGATAGGACCGCCGAAAGGAATATCTGAAACGGCAAGAGCCGCAGAAGCAGCAAGACCTGCAAGAGCATCGGGCATATCGACACCGTCAGCCGAGCAAAGCATGATGTTCACATAAACCTCGGCATGGTAGTTGTCGGGGAATAGAGGACGAAGAGCACGGTCAACCAGACGGCATGTAAGAATCTCATAATCCGAAGCCTTACCTTCGCGTCTTGTAAAACCACCGGGGAAACGGCCAAAAGCAGCGTATTTCTCTTTGTACTCTACCTGGAGAGGCATAAAATCAGTGCCCGGTACAGCGTCTTTCGCTGCACAGACTGTGGCCAAAAGCATCGTATTGCCCAAGCGCAACATAACTGCGCCGTCAGCCTGCTTTGCAAGCTTACCTGTTTCAATGGTAATTATTCTACCATCGGGCAAAGCCACATTTTTTGTAACAACATTCATCTTAAATTATTTTTTAAATACATTATTTTATTGTAATTCTCGCAAAGATATACAAATTTCCACATTTTAACTATCTTTGCGCAAAAATTTAAAAGAAAATAGTCCGCACACGCGTAAAAACAGCATGGCAATATTTGCTTTTCGCCCGTTTGCACTATCTTCGCCCGACACACGAGAAACCAAAAACACCAAACAGTCATGAACGGTACAAAATACAGAATACTCCTTTCAACCGTAGCAACAGTTACCTTATTGCTTTTTTCGGCATGCGACAACAAACCAGTGTGCCCCACATTCACCGTAAAAGGAAAGATTGAGAATGCAGCCGGAAAGAGTATTTATCTTTCAAACATAGGCATAAACGGCAACATAATCCTTGACTCCGCAAAAATTGACAAGAACGGATTATACACATTCAGCCAGCTACAGCCGGCAAGCTACGATTTCTTTTTCATTGCCATAAACGGGAAAAAGCCGATACCTTTTGCCATCGACTCCACCGAGACTGTCACCATCAACAGCAATGCCGACAGTTTCTACGAATCATACACCGTGGAGGGAAACAACGAGAGCAAGCAGATAAAAGAGATGAACGAACTGCAGGTTGCACTCGAAAAACAGGTAAACGAGATGCTGAAAAGCACCTCTCCGGCAATCATAAAGACACGGAACGAGATATACGCCCTTATCGGCGAGTTCAAACAGAATATCTCACAGCAGTATATTATCCCTGCCCCTGACAAGGCAACGGCATACTACGCCCTGTCGTTGAGCCTCAACGGAGAGCCTCTTTATCAGCCAAGGAACAACCGCTACGACAGCAAATGCTTTGCCGCCGTAGCCACAGGCATGAAAATGAGATTCCCCAACGCAAGACGCACCCAGCACATATACAAGGTTGCAGAAGAGAGTATGGCAGCAACACGCCCAAGAAAAACAAGGACTGTAGAGGTTGAAGAAGGCAACATCACCACAACAGGACTATTCAACATAGAACTGCCCGGAATAAACGGCGACAGCATATCGCTCTCCTCATTTGCCGGCAAGGTTGTACTGCTCGACTTTACCATGTACGAAGATGCCAAGATAAGCAGCCGCAACATAAACATGCGTGAGCTATACAGCAAATATCGCGACAGAGGCTTTGAGATATACCAGATTTCGTATGACACACGCCAGCACTTCTGGCAACAGTCGGCAAGCAATCTCCCATGGACCTGTGTGCGCGATGGAGCAGGAACGAACTCACAATACATAAGGCTCTACAATGTTCAGTCACTGCCTACATTCTACCTCATAAACAGAGAGAACGAGATAGCCCTGCGCGACAATCAGATTGAGAATCTCGAGGAAGAGATTGAAAAGCTGTTGGGAAAATAAGAGACAAGCCGAACTTGCCATAGACAAAAGAGTTACAAAAAGTCAAAAAGAGAAAAATTAACCTTTTTTATTTGGTTTATAATTTAAAAGAGGTTACCTTTGCCAAAGAATAAAGAGGGATATTGGGTTCCAACACTTGTGTTGGAATCCATTGTTTTACTATTTTTTAAAAGAGAATATCATGAGTTATATGTCCGAAGAGGGCTACAAGAAACTGTTAGCCGATTTGAAAGAGTTGGAGGCAAAACGTCCTGAGATTGTGCGTCAGATAGCAGAGGCACGCGACAAGGGCGACTTGTCAGAGAATGCGGAGTACGATGCGGCAAAAGAGGCGCAGGGTTTGTTGGAAATGAGAATAAACGAACTCAAGCTCGTTATTGCCGATGCAAAAATCATCGACACCACAAAGTTGAATACCGACACAGTACAGGTGTTGACAAAGGTTGGTCTCAAGAACACCAAGACCGGCATGGCAATGCAATACACCATAGTACCCGAGAGCGAAGCAAACTTGCGCGAGGCAAAGATTTCAATCAACACACCTATCGCAAAAGGCTTGTTGGGCAAGAAGGTTGGTGACCTTGCAGAGATTACCGTGCCACAGGGTAAACTATTCCTTGAAATCACAAGCATATCATTCTAATATGGCTACAATATTCAGCAGAATAGTTGCAGGAGAGATTCCAAGCTACAAGGTTGCAGAGAACGAACAGTTCTACGCATTCCTCGACATCAATCCGCTTGCAAAAGGTCACACCCTTGTAATTCCCAAGCGCGAGGTTGACTATTTCTTCGACCTCACCGACGAAGAGATTGGTGCAATGCAGATTTTCGCCAAGAAGGTTGCCGAGGGCATCAAGCGCGCATTCCCATGCATAAAGGTGGGACAGGCAGTGCTGGGGCTCGAAGTACCCCACGCGCACATACACCTTGTGCCGATGCAGAGCGAAAAGGATATGCTCTTCACCAACCCCAAGCTACAGCTCACTCCCGAAGAGTTCAAGGAGATTGCAGAGAAAATAAACAAGGAGATTGCTTAACGGCAATCTCTTTTTTTATATATTCGCAAAAACTTTATAACAACTATGCGTACACTTATAAGCAACCCCACGATAGTGAACAACGGCGAGCAGTTCCGTGGTTCGATAGTAGTGAACAACGGCAAGATAGTAGAGATACTGCGCGAGAACGAACTGCCACGCGCCCAGTGTGACGAGATAATAGAAGCCACCGGCATGTATCTTATACCTGGTGTGATAGACGACCACGTACACTTCCGCGAGCCGGGACTTACCCATAAAGCCACAATAGCAACTGAGAGCCGTGCCGCCGCGGCAGGCGGAGTGACATCGTTCATGGAGATGCCCAACACCGTTCCACAGACAACGACTTTGAAAGCACTTAAGGAGAAATATGCCATTGCCGAGAAGGACAGCGCAATAAACTACTCGTTCTATTTTGGTGCAACAAACAGCAACAGCGATGAGTTTGCAAAACTCAATACCAAAAAAGTTTGCGGTATAAAGCTTTTCATGGGCTCGAGTACAGGCAACATGCTCGTTGACAAGAAGAACGAACTTGAAAAGATTTTCAAGGAGGCTGAAAGATTGAATATGCCCGTAGCCGTACATTGCGAGGACAGCGCAATAATTTCAGCCAACACCAAGGCTATAAAAGAACAGGAGGGTGACGACCCCGACGTCAAGTTCCATCCTGTGATACGCAACGAGGAAGCATGCTATCAAAGCACTGCAAGTGCAGTGGAACTTGCAAAGAGATTCGGCACACGCCTCAATGTGATGCACATAAGCACAGCCAAGGAACTTGAACTGCTCACAGCCGGAAAAACAGCGAACAAGAGAATAACAGCAGAGGTTACACCGGCACACCTTACATTCTGCGATGCCGACTATGCCACATTAGGCACAAAAATAAAGTGCAACCCGGCTATAAAGAGCAGCGACGACCGCGAGGCTCTGCGCAAAGCCATAAGCGAGGGGAAAATAGACCTTATCGGAACCGACCATGCACCACACCACCCCGACGACAAGAAAGGCGGAGCATTGAAGGCTGCATCAGGCATGCCGAGCATACAATTCTCTCTGCTTGCCATGCTGAAACTCGTAGATGAGAAACATTTTACCATCGAAGAACTTGTTGAGAAGATGTGCCACGCACCTGCAACAATTTTCGACATCGACAAACGAGGATATATAACAAAGGGCTATCATGCAGACTTTGTTCTTTTAGCTCCCAACCAGCCACACACAATAGAGAAGAGCGACATTATAAGCCTGTGCGGATGGAGCCCCTTTGAAGGAGCAACATTCAATTGGAAAATCGCGCAGACATGGGTAAACGGAGAGTGTGTATATAAGAACGGAAAGATAAACAAAGAGATACGCGGAAAAGCCCTCAGATTCAACCGATGAAAAGGCATATTTTCCATTATGAGATAAGCGAGGTAGCTCCATACATCGATTGGAGCTACCTGCTTCACGCATGGGGGTTGACAGGCAAAGCTACAGAGCATACTGCCGAAGAGGTTCTCAACGACGCAAAGGCAATACTCAATGAAGCAGAATGCAAATACCGCACCCATGCCCTCTTTGCCTTATGCGAAGCCAAAGGCAGCGACGATGACATTATCATAGAGGAGAGGAAATTTCCTCTTTTGCGACAACAACACACACAAACGGACAAGCCCAATCTGTGCCTGAGCGATTTTGTTTCGCCCCACGGCGACAAGATAGGACTTTTTGCCACAACCATTGACGGCACTTTTGGCACCGAACACAGCGACGACCCTTACCACAACCTGCTTGCACAGACACTTGCCGACCGCCTTGCCGAAGCTACCGCATCACTGATGCACAAACAGGTACGCACCCGACAGGAACTGTGGGGTTATTCGCAACAAGAGGAGCTGACAATAAAAGAACTTTTACAGGAGAAGAATCAGGGCATACGCCCTGCCGTTGGCTATCCCTCACTTCCCGACCAGAGTATAATCTTTGAGATTGACAAAATACTGAACATGTACAGTATTGGCATCACACTCACACCAAACGGTGCAATGACACCGCATGCATCGGTGTGTGGAATGATGTTCGCGCATCCGCAATCACACTATTTCGCCGTTGGCAAAATATCGGAAGAGCAGCTCGATGACTATGCGCAAAGGCGCGGAACAAGCACCGTAGAACTGCGTAAGTTCCTATCAAAGAATATTGAATAATACACATTATTTAAAAAAAGATTTTCCGTAAAGAAATTTTAAGGTATCTTTGCCGGCAAAGATACCTTAAAATTTCTTTGCACAATTATTCCATAACATAACAAACATCGATTATGCTACGAAAGATTCTACACCCGCTTTATGTTCTGTACCAAGTGCTTTTTGCATGGTGGGCAGCACTCATTGTTGTTACAATTGCCGCAATTGTAATAGATTTGTTCGGTCACTATTTCAAGGTAAAAAATGCCGACCACACACCGGCAGTCATCTGGTGTAAACTAACCTGTTGGATATTCCTCATTCCGGTAAAGGTCATCGATCGCGACAAATATGTAAAGAAAGACCAGCACTACATATTCGTTGCCAACCACCAAGGCATGTTCGATATCTTTGTAATGTATGGCTACGTATGCAAACGCTTCAAGTGGATTATGAAAGACACATTGCGCAAGATTCCTCTGCTTGGAAAAGCCTGCTATGACACCGGTCACATATATGTAAACCGTTCCACACCACAGAAAGACCTGCTCCGCAAATCAATCAGCATTCTGAAAAGCGGAACTTCAATGGGTATTTTCCCAGAGGGTACACGTTGCAGAAACGGCAAGATGAACAAGTTCAAGAAAGGTGCATTCGTCATAGCAAATATGACACAAGTACCTATTATCCCTATCACCATAGATGGCTCATACGACATTCTGCCAAAAGGTTGCAGATGCCTCCACTGGTCACCTGTGACATTGACATTCCATGCCCCAATCGTATGCGAGGGTCGCGATGCAGAAAATGTAGAGCGCATGATGGAAGAGGCAGAGAGCGTAATAGCAAATACACTTTATAATAAATAACAATCTAAAATAAAAGACATGAAAAAACTATTCATTGCACTGTTGATTACAGTGTTTGCAACGCCACAGCTTATGGCAGACAAGGGCATGTGGCTGTTACAGTTGATGCGCCAGCAGAATCTCGAGGACCGTATGCGCGAGCAAGGTCTTGAAATATCTGTTGACGAGATTTATACACCGGGAGCACCATCAATAAAGGACGCAATCGGTATTTTTGGCGGAGGCTGTACAGGTGAAGTTGTTTCACCCAACGGACTTGTACTTACCAACCACCACTGCGGTTTCAGTTTCATACAGCAGTTGAGTACCGTAGAACACAACTACCTGCACAACGGCTTCTGGAGCCAGAGCTACGAAGAGGAGTTACCTTGCAACGGCTTGGCATTCACATTCGTTGAGCAGATAAAAGATGTTACCGACGAAGTAAACCAGCGTGTTGCCGACGGTCGTTTGAGCGAAGAGGCATCATTCCAGCGCGATGCACTCCACAAAGTAGCAGAAGAACTGTTTGCTGCCGACAATGTCGCAGGCAAGGGATACATGTATCCACAGCTGCTTCCTTATTTTGAGGGTAACAAATACTACCTTGTATATTACAAGAGATATACCGACGTGCGTCTTGTGGGCACACCTCCAAACTCAATAGGCAAGTTCGGTGGCGAGACCGACAACTGGATGTGGCCACGTCACACAGGTGACTTCTCAGTATTCCGCATCTATGCCGACAAGGACGGTAACCCCGCAGAATATAGCAAGGATAATGTGCCCCTAAGCACACCAAAGCACCTTAACGTATCGTTGAAAGGCTTTGAGTATGGCGACTTTGCAATGATTATGGGCTTCCCCGGCAGCACATCGCGCTACCTCACAGGCGAAGAAGTTGAGCAGAGAATGTATCAGCAGAACGAGCCACGCATTGCCATGCGCGACGTTACACTGAAAATTATCCGCGAGGAGATGGCAAAGAGCGAAGAGATTGCCATCAAATATGCCAACAAGCAGGCACGCATAAGCAACTACTGGAAGAACTCTATCGGCATGAACAAGGCAATCGTTGACAACAAGGTTGTTGAAACAAAGCTTGCCGAAGAGGCTGCATTCCTTGCATGGGCAAAACAGATTGGCAACAAAGAGTATATAAATATCGTAAAAGATATCAACACATGCGTGCAGGAGATGAACCGCACAGCCTATCTGCAGACCGTAATCACCGAGCTTATAAGCAACGTGGAGTTCATACAGCGCAACCTCTCAGAGAACAGCAAAGGCATGTTCAAAGAGAATCCATTGCTTGTAAAGGACCAGATGAATGCAATATACGACTGGCTGCACAACCGCGACTACAACCATGCCATCGACCTACGTATTGCAAAAGAGGTTCTTCCTCTCTACTTTGAGCTGACCGAGGAGAACGAACGCCCGGCATACCTCAATGAAATATATGCAAAGTACAAAGGCGACCTTGGCAAATACCTTGACATGGTATATGAGAAGTCAATCCTTGCCAACAGCAAGAACTTCGACAAATTCATGAATAAACCGACACAGAAGGCTTACGAAGCAGACCCTGCATACAAACTACGCCTTGCAGTGTTCACATCATACATGGATATCATGGCAAAGAGCAATGAGTTCGGAAAGAGAATAAACCCACTTCACAAGACATACCTCAAAGGTTTGATGGAGATGGCTAACGGCGCACCAATGGCACCCGACGCAAACTTCACCATGCGTATGACATACGGAAACGTAAAGGCATACCAGCCAAAAGACGGCGTAACCTTCAACCACTACACAACATTGAAGGGAGTGATGGAGAAAGAGAACCCCGAGAGCAGCGAATTCATTGTTCCTGCACGTTTGAAGGTGCTCTACGAAGCAAAGGACTTTGGACGTTACGCATTGCCTAACGGCGAGATGCCTGTAGCCTTCCTCACAACCAACGACATCACCGGCGGTAACAGTGGTAGCGGCGTGTTGAACTCACGCGGCGAGCTTATCGGCTTGGCATTCGACGGCAACTGGGAATCACTCAGCGGCGACATCAACTTCGACAACAACCTCCAGCGTTGTATCAACGTCGATATCCGCTACGTACTATTCATTATCGACAAATTCGGTAACTGCAAACGCCTCATCGACGAAATGAATATCATAGAATAAGAATTTCAGTTCTTATCGATAAATCAAAATCTCCCCGAAGCACCATGGTTTTTCGGGGAGATTTTGTGTATTCAACTTGCAGAAATTCTATTATTTTATTTAAGTAATCCCTTAAAACACCTTATGGGGGTATAATGGCAAACTGTCTGACGTGAGTGATGCGGAGTTAATGCATTTCAGCGATTCTTTGAATTGTTCGGGGGTGCGGGCACCGGCAATCAGGGATGTTACACCGCGCTGTGAGAGAATCCAGGAGAGCGCCATTGTGGCAAGCGATTCTCCGCGTTCTGTGGCAATGGTGTTCAGTTGGTTGAGGTATTCAAGCAACTCGGGTGTGAGTATCTCTGCTTTGAGCGAGCCACCACGCGACATGCGCGAACCTTCGGGAATGCCGTTAAGATAGCGTGCTGTAAGCACTCCTTGTGCCAATGGCGAAAAGGAGATAAAGCCTATGCCGTTATCGTGGCAATAGTCGAGAATGCCCTCTTCCTGCACTGCTCTGTCGAGCAGATTCAGACGACCTTGAAAGATAAGTGGCGGAACGCCTTGCGAGCGCAGGAATTTGTCGGCATACTTCAATGCTTCGAGTGGCCAGCGTGATATGCCGATATACAATGCTTTGCCTGCACGCACAATATCTACAAGGGTCTGCAGGGTTTCGTCAAGCGGTGTAACAGGGTCGAAGCGATGAATATAGAATATATCGACATAATCAAGCCCCAGACGGCGCAGGCTCTGGTTGAGACTTGCCATAAGGTGTTTGCGGGAGCCCCAGCTGCCGTAAGGTCCTGCCCACATATCGTAGCCGGCTTTTGTGGCAATGAGCAGTTCGTCGCGGTGTGATGCGAAATCCTCTTTGAGCATACGTCCTACCATCTCTTCGGCAAAGCCGGGAGGTGGACCGTAGTTGTTTGCAAGGTCGAAATGTGTTATGCCGTTGTCGAATGCCATACGGGCTATCGAACGGCAGTTGTCGTATGATGCTTCGGCTCCGAAGTTCTGCCAAAAGCCAAGTGACACCTTTGGCAACAGTATTCCGCTGTCACCGCAACGGCGATAGAGGTTTTCACCATTGCTGTACCTTGCTTCTGAGGCTGAGTACTTTTCCATTGGATTTTTATTTTTACTTTCTCTCCAGTTCCTGAAGTTCCTCCATCTTCTTGTTTGCGAGGAATTCATATACACCGCACAGGTGTTCGCGCACCTTGCCGTGTCCGAACTCATACACTTTTGTTACAAGCCCGTCGAGGAAGTCACGGTCGTGGCTCACGCAGATAAGTGTTCCGTCAAAATCCATAAGAGCCTGTTTGAGAATATCCTTGGTTTTTAAGTCAAGGTGGTTGGTAGGCTCGTCGAGGATTAGCAGGTTCACCGGCTCAAGCAACAGCTTCATCAACGCCAGACGGGTGCGTTCGCCACCCGACAGCACTTTCACTTTCTTTGCGCTTGCCTCGCCACCGAACATGAATGCACCGAGCAGGTCGCGTATCTTGTTGCGGATATCGCCCTTTGCCACATCATCGATAGTCTGGAACACTGTCAGTTCTTCGTCGAGCAACGATGCCTGATTCTGTGCAAAGTAACCTATCTGCACGTTGTGACCGAGTTGCAGAGAGCCCTCATGCTCCAGCTCTTTCATTATACATTTCACAAGGGTTGATTTACCCTCACCGTTACGACCTACAAAAGCTACCTTGTCGCCTCGTTCAATGGTGAGCGATGCTCCGGAGAAAATTTGTTTGCTATCGAATGCCTTGCCCACGCCGTCCATGATGACAGGATATTGTCCCGAACGTGGCGATGGCGGAAATTTAAGTCTCAAAGCCGATGTATCCTCTTCATCCACTTCGATTATCTCAAGCTTCTCAAGCATCTTCACACGGCTCTGCACCTGCAGGGTTTTTGAATATGTACCCTTGAAACGCTCAATGAAATCTTTGGTCTCCTGAATCATCTTCTGCTGTTCCTCATACTGCTTCTGCTGTTGCTGACGACGCTCGGCACGCAGCACAAGATACTGTGAATAGTTGACCTTGTAGTCGTATATGCGTCCCATGGTAACCTCAATGGTACGGGTGGTGATGTTATCGACAAACTTACGGTCGTGGCTGATGACAACAACAGCCTTGCCGTTGTTTATAAGGAACTCCTCGAGCCATCCGATAGACTCGATGTCAAGGTGATTGGTAGGCTCGTCGAGCAACAACACATCGGGGTTGCGGAGCAACATCTTCGCAAGCTCGATACGCATGCGCCAACCACCGCTGAACTCGCTTGTCTGACGATTGAAATCCTTGCGCTCGAATCCCAAGCCAAGAAGTGTCTTTTCAACATCCTCCTCAAAGTGGGTCATATCTATGGCATAGAACTTCTCGCTCTTTGTTGCCACCTCCTCGATAAGCGACATATATTCATCGCTCTCATAATCGGTACGTGTCGCAAGCTCGTTGTTCAAGCGGTCAAGCTCTGCCTCCATCTCATAAAGGTGGGCAAAAGCCTGTGAAGCCTCCTCAAACACAGTGCGACCATCCTCTGTCATCAGATGCTGGGGCAGATAGGCAATTACCGTATCCTTTGGAGCAGACACCACGCCGCGTGTAGCAGTGCGCACACCGGCAAGAATCTTCAGCAGGGTACTTTTTCCCGCACCGTTCTTACCCATAAGGGCTATACGGTCCTTCTCGTTAATAACAAATGATATATCACTGAAAAGAGTTGTTCCGCCAAACTCCACCGTCAATCCGTCAACAGATACCATAAAAATGCCTTATAAAAAACGAATGTAAACATTCAAAGTTAAAACCACATTTAAATAAAAAACGACAAACAATTTTCATCGTTTGTCGCCTTTTCTTTTAAAGCGTCGGAATGAGGCGACTCGAACGCCCGACCCCTACGTCCCGAACGTAGTGCGCTACCAACTGCGCTACATTCCGTCACTGATTATACATTGGAAACAGAAAAGCATGCAAAGTGTAAAAATCTGTTCGATATTTCACTATAAACCAATTTGTTTCCTTTGTATTACCTTGCAAAAATAGAGCAATCGAGCTAAATATCAAATTTATTTGAGCATTTTACCGCGAATGCTACCTGTTTTCGCATTATTTCGTGGCGCAAAGATAGAGCAAAAAAACAAAAACAAAAAATTTTTGAAGTTTTTTATCAAAATATTTGCACAAACAAAAAACTTATCATACCTTTGCACACGCAAAACCACGGTGCCATAGCTCAGTTGGTAGAGCAAAGGACTGAAAATCCTTGTGTCCCCGGTTCGATTCCTGGTGGCACCACTTGCAAAAAACGCTAATGACTTACAAAATAAGTTGTTAGCGTTTTTTCTTTTGTCTTAAATCCTAAATTTGGCAACATTTGACCAACATTCTGAAAATTCTTTCGCTGTTTGAGATGCTTTAGAAGTCGTTCTTGCAGGGTCAACGCCAAATTCTTAGGGATTTAAATCAACTATACAATTTAATGCAGAAAAATAAGATAAAGTCCATTATACCCGCTCGGGTATAATCAAATCTATTCGCATCATATCTTGATGCAAATAAGCGTGATAATCGCTTCATTTGGGGTGAAAATTGGGAGTTGGTAAGATGATTTTGATAATTTAAACTTCGGCTTGGGATAAAAAAAACAAATGGATTTGCTTTGTTCTCCACTCGCCTTGTATTAAATTTGCGGAAAACGCCAATATATTGCAGTAAAATGGAAGATTGATTGAAGGTCATTGAATTGAATAAGCAACAGTTATTTTGCTTAAGACCAATTTTATTTAGTCCAATCTAAATTTTATTATTGAATAATTTAAGAACCATCATGCTTAATATTAGTCCCCTTAAGAATTGCACGACAAAATGAAAAATATAGAGACAGAGGATTTAGAAACTTATACATTAAGGGAAGCTGTAGCAACATATGGACAGGAAGTTATTCCTTTATGGAAAAATGCAGTTTATACAAAGCCATACCAATTAGAAAGTCGCAGATATATTGGTTGTAAAGCTAAATTGACAGATTGGATTTTTGACTTAATAAAACAGGAAACTCAAGATGTTCATACATTTTGTGATATATTTGCTGGAACAGGAACAATTTCCAATAGAGCGATCAATTTGTATGAAAAAGTTATTATCAATGATTTTCTTCATTCTAATAATATTCTATACAAAGCATTCTTTTCTGCTGGTGAATGGAATAGGGAAAAAATTCTTAATTTGTTAGATGCCTTTAATGACATAGATGTAGATTCTATTAAAGATAACTATTTTTCCGTGAACTACGGAGGTAAATATTTTGATATGGCATCAGCCAAACTTATAGGACATATACGTAATGTTATTGAGGACATCAAACCAATCCTGACAAATAAAGAATACTGCATTCTTATTGCCTCACTAATTTATAGTATGGATAGAATCGCTAATACACTTGGACATTTTGAAGCATACATCAAAAAAGAAATAAAGCCACGCAAATTCATTATGCGCTTAGTTGATGCAAAATCGTTTAATGATGTGACAATTCATCAAGAAGATGCGAACATACTAGCAAAGAACATTCATACCGATATTGTCTACATGGACCCCCCATACAATTCAAGACAATATAGTCGATTTTATCATGTATACGAAGTACTGGTAAAATGGGATAAACCAGAATTAAAAGGTGATGCTCGAAAACCAGCCGAAGAAAACATGAGTGACTATTGTAGAGTTAAAGCATTGAATGCTTTTACAGACCTTGTCGCTCATGTAGATGCAAGATATATTGTGGTATCATACAACAACACATACAAATCAAAGTCTTCTTCATCTGAAAACAAAATTAAACTTGAACAGATTGAAGAAGTCTTGAACAAATGCGGTACAACAAAGGTGTTTACACATAAACACCAAGCATTCAATGCTGGCAAAACTGAATTCGAAGATCATAAGGAGTATTTATTTATAACAAAAGTAGATAATGAAAAACGGAATAGCTCGTTCACCTCTATTTTATGTAGGTGATAAATACAAACTTATCCGTGAAATCAAAACACACTTTCCATACAACATTAATCGACTTATAGAACCTTTTGTAGGTGGAGGCAGTGTGATGATGAATGTTGACGCCAATAGTTTTATACTTAATGATATTGATAGCAATGTAATTGCAATTCACAAAATGCTGTGTGGCTACATTGGTCATGAAAAAGACTTTTATGACCAATTATTTCATTTGGCAAACGAGTATAAACTATCTTTATCTTTTAGCGGACAAACAGTACCAAATGAACTGAAAAAGCAATTTCCAAA
Source organism: Bacteroidaceae bacterium (assembly GCA_017631585.1). Lineage (GTDB taxonomy): Bacteria > Bacteroidota > Bacteroidia > Bacteroidales > Bacteroidaceae > HGM04593. The sequence continues at coordinate 344 of JAGBSZ010000166.1, read as the reverse complement.
AACCTATTATGCAAAGTATAACAAGGATGCTTATAAGCAATTAAAAGATAATTTCAATAGAGAAAGTAAGCATGATGTTATAAAACTATATATGCTACTCATATATGGTTTTAACAGAATACTGCGTTTTAACAAAAAAGGAGATTTCAATCTACCTGTTGGGAATGTGGATTTTAACAAAAACACTTATGATGCCTTAGATGATTACTTTACAATGCTCCGAAACAAATCGATCGAATGGCATAATAAAGATTATAAAATATTTCTTAAAGACATTCAGTTTCAGGAAGGAGATTTGGTATATCTTGATCCTCCATATCTTATTACATCCAGCGAGTATAATA
>JAGBSZ010000016.1 GCA_017631585.1 Bacteroidaceae bacterium | reverse complement strand
TGAACTTTTTCGTCAGTGGGAAAATGGTGTATTAACAGAATATTCTACCGGGTATGATTCTGATGAAGATGATGGTGTTTATCAATTTGAAAGAACTTTCTCTTACTATCAAAATGCACAAGTATTAACGGAAGAAACAAAATTATACCGCAATGAAAGAATTGTGTATAAATTTGATAGGGCGAGTATTGCTATTGTCCAAAAAACATTTTCTGGTAACGGTATTGTAATTGAAACTAAATCTGAAAATGGAATTATTACGACAGATATTTATAATAATGAAACCTTAAAAAGTTCCCAGAATGTCGCCAATGGTTTGGTTGAATACATTTATGATGAATTCAATAGAAGTATCGGTTACAATTATACTGAGGATTCTGTCGAAAAATATACACGTTACACTTTGGATAACAATGGGAATATATTGGTAATTTCGTTAGAGGCAGCGAATTTATCAAAAACAATTTCTATCAGATATGATAAGCTCAACAGAAAAATACAAGAACAAACCCCTGACGGAAGCAAAATATTTTACGAATATGATGCGAATGGAAAGAATACACGAATTTCAGGGAATACATTAACACGCGAAGCTTTTTTTGACTTGCAAGGAAGAATAAAAAGTTTATCAATGTATCGTAGTACAACATCTGCGGATAAAGATACAACTTGTTTTTACTATAATAGTAGAGGTTGGCTTGAATGCAAAAAATATCCTTCTGGTGAAGAAGAAAATTTTTATTACAATGGAGATAGTAATATAAGCCGTATAATAAACGCAAGGGGTATCTGTATACATTATACATACGATAAAAATAATCGGTTAAAATCAATGCAAAGCATTGATATTTATTGGGAATTCAAATATGACTATAGAGGATTGTTAATTTTAGCGACCAATGGGGACTACTCTCACTCTTTGACATATGATAAATATGGTAATTTAGCCTTTGAAAATTTTTCAGATATACCGAATATGGAATTGGCTTATTTTTATAAGAACGCTCGTTATTCAGGTTATTCATTTGGAAATGACAGTGTTCATTATGAATTTAATTCATCGTCAGGGCGCTTAGAATGTGTCATCTGCGGAGATTGGATGTTCAAATATTCTCGAATGCAAAATTCTGAAAAAATTATTGCCTTAAAAGATCTCTATAAAAATAGAATTATAAATAATTCGGAACGAGTTTATAATGCTACGGGAGATCTGATAAAAATAAACAATATTGAATATAGTTTGAATAGCAATGGCATTCGTACTGCGATGTATTTACCGAATGATACATATTGGAGTTATTTTTATGATGATAAATCTCGGATAGAAAAAGCTAATTTAATAAAAGATGCTTCTTTGCTACACCATTATGATTACGAATATGATGATGCAGGAAATTATTTATTGGTACAACATGATAATCAAAACCTTGCATATACAACAAACAATTTGAACCAATATCAAAGTATTAATGATACAGAATTAAATTATGATAAAGATGGCAATCTTTTGTCTCTAAACAATGCTTCCCTTCAATATAACTCATTAAACCAATTGATTTGTGTATCAAACAATTGTGAAAAACAAGAATATATATATGATTACATGGGTCGACGTATCGAAACAAAAACTTTCACTAAAGTTAATAATTTATGGATTTTATCAGACAAAACACGTTATGTTTATCAGGATTGGAATGTAATTGCTGAGTATAAAAATTCATCTATTTATAAATCTTATATCTGGGGAGAAGATATAATAGGCTCTTTGTTTGATACAAGTGGAATTATGGGATTATTGATGGAAAAAAACTGTAATGGCTGCTTCTTTCCAGATTACGATGCAAATGGTAATATTGTATCTTATCGTGATCAATCAGGCGAAAAAGTTGCAACCTATATCTACGATCCTGTTGGAAATATATTAGAACATCAAGGACTCAATTTTAACTATTTATTCTCCAGTAAATACAAAGATCCATTTACGCATTTTTATTACTATGGATATAGATTCTATGCACCGAGTATTTCAAGATGGTTATCTCGAGATTCTGCCGGAGAGTATTTTGATTGCAATTTGTATTCTTTTGTAAACAATGATCCTATCAATAATTTTGATGCTCGTGGGGAATTTACTTATACGATAGGACCTTCCCCCCATGGCTTGAGTTTTGCTTTTTCCGCAGATATAACAACCAAACCGTGCCCATTGCAAATAGAATTTCAAATAGCAATTAGTGCAAAATGGGAACCTCCCGGGTTGAATAAAATGAAAAAATTAGTTTCAAAATTCAATGTACATCTTACTGCAGAAATAGAGGGAGAACTTGCTACTAAAGTAACATTTTTCGAATGTTCAGGGATGGATTCCACATCTGTTTGTCTTTCTCTTAAGGGAAAGATTGGGGCAGAGCATAGAGTAAAAAACTATAGAGATGCGCGAGGGCGCTTTGCACGTTTTCGTCTCGGAGTACAAGGAGGAGCTTCTGCACAAATATGTGTAAATTTATGTAATGGGAATGCATTTTTTGATTCATCTTATTTTGTTTCTTTATATCTTAATAAAGGAAACAAAAATAAACATAGAACATATTCCAAGGATTATAATGGAACTTATTCCACCTCCCTGGGAACATGGTCGTCGTTGGCAATTTTAAGTGAGTATTGTCATACAAAACCCAAGAAAAATGGATGTTGCTGTATAAAAGGATAAATTATTATGTTTAATTTCAATAATCTCGGTATAAATTTTACCTATAACCCATGGAAAAAAACACATAAAACTAAGAGTAAGAAAAAAAATGTCTTATTCTTTACCTTTTTATCTTTGTTGCTTTTTATAATGGGTAGTATGGGAACATATTTTTTTCTCTACACACCAATAAAAAAAGTGACAGAGAGTCGATCTTGGATAAAAGTTCCTGCTAAAATTATTGCTAGTGAAGTCAAGAAAAAATCTGTTCGGGCAAATAATGACTGGATAACGAATTATTCAATTCAAGTCTCTTATCATTATAATTTTGACAACGCAGAATATATCGGTGACAGGTATGATTTTTTTAGATCTCTCAATAAGTATACTTCTGAACAGGAAGAAGTATATAATGTTATCAAACGACATCCGATTGGAACTACTGTAATGTGCTATGTTAATCCTAAAAATCCAAAAGAATCAGTTATATGTCGTAATATTTATTACAAATCTTTATTAACTGGAGTAATTCCCTTGTTGTTAATGCTTGGCGGAATGGCAATCATGGTCGGTATATGTGTGAAAAATATTAAATTGTTTCGCAAACAACGTTAAATATTAAACATAGGAGGACAAGAAATGTCATACGGAAATTGTGAAAAGAAGCATCGAACGGTTGCATCATTCACGACGAATGTGAATGATCCATCGACATCCAGTTGGGATCTTACGCCTTACAAGACCGCAGGCATTGGTACTCCTGGCGGGACATGGCGTTTGATTGAGGTCGGTTATAATTTGTTGTACGAGAGCGGCAAGATTTCATCTGATGGGACATTGGTGTCTTATGATTACGAAGAACCTGTTGCATCAGGGGCTTCAACATTTCGAAGCCGCAGTTCAACACCAAGTAGTTTACCTGATCATTTTGACAGTCACTACAGTTACGATGGATATATGGAATTGCAGATAACAGAACCAGAAGAGGAGTGTGAAGAATGACTAATACGCATATGCCTTTTATGGCGAAACACGGAACAGATACGATATCTCTCTGCTGCCGAAAAGTAAATGGGTTCTGGAAACTTCATCAAAAAGTCAATGATGAGTGGGTTCAGTTGAATACCCTTCGTCCAGCAGATGCGACAGAGTGTTCTCCCACGGCAGAATATATCCAAGGTCAGTGGCATATCAGTTTTATAGCCGGAGGAGCGGAAGTAGATCGTTTATTCCGGTTGTATAAATATGTTAACGGAGTCGTGACTGTGGAAAAAGAACCCGCTTATGTTGGTTTTGTAAATCACAAGATGCTGGTTCATGGTGGTCGCGAGAAATCATTTATCATTGAAATGGCTGGAGGGGCAATCAAAAAGATTTTCGAATCAGAAAATCTTGAAGAACTGTTTCGGGTATCATACGATGCCGCACGTCCACATCGTCTTTTGATTTCCGGACGTTATAATGGAGCAGTGTGCAGCTGGATTTATGACTTGAGTAATGATAATCTTTATGATGTGGAAGCAGACGGAGTCCCGGCATACAAATGTGCATTCTATAATGACAAGTGTTATTATGCCTTGCAAACCGGAGAAGGCTTTGAAGATCGCGAAGTGGTAGAGGCGCAAGATGTAAAAATCACTCCTCTTGCCAAAGGTATTTTTACGGCTAGATGGGAGAAGTAATAATGGGATGTAATTGCAGGTCAAAAGATATAAATGGCAAAGTAAAGGTTGAAAAAACGCCTGATTCGCCTTGTATATTTTGTGCACACAAACATATTGCCACAGCCAAGCAGCTTTATGATTTGGAAATTGGCTACAAGGATATTAACAAATCCCACGCAATCGGTCAGTTGATTTTGGCGGCTTGGCATTATGACAAAGAGTACCATAATTTGGCTTTGCGCTGTCGGGAAATTTGGTTGCGTATGGAAAATCTTGAAGATGTCTCCGCATCTTTAGAAGAATTACAACAGGGAGCCTGGCAATTAGTTGTAAAAGCAAACGAACAAAGTTGATCATAAAACAACCAACAACCAATGGAGGTAAAGTATGAACACTTATTACAGCATTCCTTTGAGTACATTGTGCGACAATGATGGTTATCCCCTGCAGACAATCCCGGAATTGGCTTATGGAGATGTTGCAGCGGTGGTATTTTCTGCGGTTGATGCCAATAATACACTGGTTGATCTTTCAGCCGCAACGCATTGGCAATTTCTGATTGATACTGACCGGACTGTTGAAACATCCCCTCTGTGTGAAGTTTCCTCCGACAAAATTATTTATGATGCGGTAAATAAAACATTGAGTTTTTCTATTGACAGCAAGACTTTGCCTTTCTTGCAGGCTGTCAATGGCAAAAGTCAACTTATGCTCATCGCAGAACTTTCCGGATACGACGCAAGTAACAACAGAATTTTCCGTTTCGACTGGAATATGATCGGAGTCATGCCGATTTCAGGAGGAGCAGTCCCGTCGGAGCCGTCCATAGGAACGGTTACTCCAGAAATTACAGCCTTCAAAGTGTTTGCAAATTCAACAGCTTATGCAGTGGGAGATACCATTGGGGAATTGGGAAATGTTGAAGTCGTTTATGAAATACCGGCACAAATGACTCACAAGTTTATTATACGTTCCATGATTCCGCAAGAGCAGAATGATATTATTGTTGATTGGGGAGATGGCAGTACATCCAGACTTCAAAATGGAACAAATGATTCAGGGGTTGAATTTATCCAAGAAAAAAGTGATGGAGAATTTCAGTATCTACTTACCCATACATATGCTGTTCAAGGGGTGTTCAAAGTTCAAATTATTGGCCAAAATTATTTTGCAATCAAGCAAACTGTCGAAATTGGTCCATACAGCAATTGTAAAACTCTCACAGAGCGCACTCAATACAATTTGCTTTGTGCGTGTTTGAACTCTGAGCTACCGGTAGCATCCCATCTGGCGAATTTGTCAAGTTTTGCGATACGTTCATTAAGATTATTTGAAGTAAATGCACTGACATTTAAATTTCCTCCCAGAATTTCCCACACAAGCAATATGTTCTCCAGTTGCAGAAACTTAAAAACATTTGTAGGCTTTTATCTCAACACCTATATTCTTAAAAGCTTATCTAATATGTTTGCAAATTGTGCCAATATGGAAATTTGTGATATGGAAATTCCATCATTTTTCACCAACACTTCATCATTGGGATCAATTTTTACAGGTTGTGAAAAATTGACCGCAGATATTAGTGAACTAATACCTGCAGGTGGATTCGGATTACGAAAAATCAGCATGAGCTCGGCTTTTTCAAGTACTCCGATGTTAACAGGAACAGTTCCGGCAGATTTACTTTGGGAAGATACTTCTAAAGTATGGTTAAATACAAGTAAGGCATTTTCAAATTCCTCTGCTGAAATCAGAGCTCAGGTTCCGACATCGTGGGGTGGTACAAATACCGAAATCCAAGCGTAAATTTTTATTCCGCAGGTAGATTTTCTGCCTGCGGAAAAATTAACATCCAAAAAAGGAGAAAGATATGAAAATTTCAGAACTTCGCAATTTATGTTTTGAATATGAATTGAAAGACAGAGAAATTCTTTCTCTTTTTTCGGATGATGAGCTTGAGCAATTCTATAATGGTGCCGGTCCTGATTCATGGAAACCTGAATATCGCAACAAATTAACAACCGCGATGTCATTATTTGAACCAGTCGTACTGATTCACGATACCCAATTTTTTATGTCAGATGGCAGTACAGAAGGATTCAAACACACTGTTGATGTTTGGAAAGAAAATTGCAAAATAATTTTCAACAAAAAATACCCATTCTGGACTACAAAGATTTTCTCCAGCAAGTATCGGCGCGAACGTTTATATTGGCGCGGAGTAATGCATGCAACTATTATTGCAATCGCAACAAATAGTGCAAAAGACGCTTGGAATGCTGCGTATAAAAAACGTCAAAATGCATAAACGAAACTTTTTGCCACAAACAATTGTTCTGCCATTAATATAATAGTTGCTGTATTAAACAGTTTCGTATGTCCATGAATCAATTTGAGCAGCATCACCGTCAAAATTTACCCCTATCAAGAAAATCTTTTTGTCGGAATTCATATAACGGCGATAATAATCCCGTTCTTTGATTTGCTGTAAGGCAATCTCATCGCTTTTATTTAATTTGAACTCAAAGATAAATACAAAGTCTTCATTTGTCGCAACAGCATCAATTCTGCCATTGTTTGTTCTGGATTCAGCAACAATACTAATGCCGAGCAACATGAAAATAGAATAAAACAACAACTGGAAATTGTTTTCATTTTTCATGTGCACATCATAAGAGACTTTTGCAAAAAATACTTTCATTGTCTCAAGAAATCCATCTACATCTCCTGCACTTACCTTGTCGGCAAGTTTGTAAACAGAATCTTTTACTTGATCAACATGGAGTCCGCTGCAATCCCCGGTAAGATATGCTTCAAAAGAACCTTTGACTTCCAAATTGGGGAATCGGAGCATATATGCGGTATCACCGTAGCGTTCAACGGCTTTATCAATTGTCAGATAGCCAGTTTGTAACAGCAACGTCAAGGGGTTGAGTTTGTCAATTTCATAGGCACTGAATGCAAAGCCTGAAACCGGAGTTTCCAAAACTTTTTCGAGGTCAAATCTCTGCTTTTTGATAAGTTCCAGCAAAAATGATGGAGTCCCGGTTGAGAACCAATAGTTATTGAATTCACCATTATTTTCAAAAAAATATGCCAAAGATACCGGATTATAAACCGTTTGAGCATTCTTATGAAACCGGTAACCATTGTACCATTCTTTTATCTTTGTCTTATAGGTATCAATTTTTGTATCACCAGCGAGAGCAGCAATGCGATCTCCGAAGTTTGCTTCCAACTCGTCCTGAGTATAGCCAAACATTGTCGCATATTTGGTATCCATCGTAATATCAGTCAGATTATTCAGTTTGGAAAACAAAGAGACGTGGCAAAACTTTGACACACCGGTAATAAAAACAAATCGCTCACATTCTGCTTCTTTTTTTATGGAAGAATAGAAGTCCGCAAGAGTGTCTCTTATCGCTGAAATATCAGGGCTCGAAATATTTTCAAGAATGGGTTTGTCGTATTCATCCAACAGAATTACAACATCACCTTGCTTGGCAATCTCTTCAATAAGATCAGCGAAAGAGGACGCCAACAAATTACGCTGGATGTTCACATTTACATTGTGATGTCGTGCCTCTCGTTCCATTAAATGAACCAGATAGTCCCGCAAATCGTCTTCAGAATGAACATCACAGTTTGCCATATCCAAATGGATTACCGGATATTTTTTCCAATCGTACGGTTTATCATAGACTGCAAGACCTTTGAATAGCTCCTTGTTTCCAGCAAAAACAGCTTTAAGCGTAGAGATTGTCAACGATTTGCCAAAACGACGCGGACGCGATAAAAAATACATTCCTTTGGCAGGTCTTATCAACTGCCAAATGTATTCTGTTTTGTCGACGTACAGGAAATTTCCCTGTATCAAGTCTTCAAAATTATAAACGCTACTGGTAATGTCTTTCATAGTCTCTACTCCTACTACTGTAATATATACCATCTATATCAATTTTTCAATCTATATCTTATAAAAAAACGGACGAATGCAGATGTTTTTTTCAACACGAGCTTGACAATGCGACAAACATGTGCTATGTTTCACTTGGAAAGACGAAGAACTGCTGATTTTGCTTCCTTTGTGTGATGTTTTGCCAATTAACATGAAATCATAGGAGAAACGAGTATGTCTAACGAAACTTACCTCAAGCCAGTTGCCACGACACGTAATTTGAGCAATGGCATTGTTCAGTCCACCACCTATGAACTCATTGA
>JAGBSZ010000165.1 GCA_017631585.1 Bacteroidaceae bacterium | reverse complement strand
GTCTTGTTCTGGCAGATGATAGAGCTGAGACCGGTTGTTGTGCTACTGATTCTCCATTTACCGGCACTTGCCTCTTCTTTTGTAACAACAGGTTGCGTCTCGTTGTTACCGAGAGGACCAAGCATATACTGGTAGTTGCCATTGTATAGATAATATTCCTTGTCATTGCCTGTAGGCAAGAATGAGAAGAGCTGGTTTGCGTTGGCTACATTTGATGCAGCTGCAGAAACGCGGTTTGCTTCAGGGTTCAGATACAATGTACCGTTGATACGCTCCTTGTTACGGATACGATACCATTTTCCTGGCTCAACCTCTGAAACAGGCAGATTTGCAATAGCAGCATTTATAGCCTGGTATGTTTCATAAGAAGGAGTAGTCTTATATAAATCAATTATAGCATCAACTGCTTTTACGCTCTCTTCAGATACGCAACCGATGTATGAACCGCTACCGGCAAGTCCGGCTTTCTTAGATTCCAATCCGGCAGCAACAATATCCTCATGATTTACCTCTGCATCATATACGTATGCACTGTCTGTGATATACTCTATGCTGTAGTTCTTATAGACAATTGTATAACCACCACCGTTAGTGCCATATGTATCCTCTTCGTAAAGGAAGCCGATATTGTTGTCATGTTGCAATGTCATTGTAGAATATGCACCGGCAACATAGCTCGACTGATGACGACCGTCCCAGTTGGCTGCTATTGAGTCGGGAGATACAAAATCTGCCAATGTTTCAAGTTCCTTATAGTAGATACCTACATTAGCACGACCTGAACCGAGAGGCACTGACTGGAGTGCAAGATACATCTTCTTGTCATCAGCCTTGCGCTTAACAGGAACGAACATTATTTCACCATTTGTAGAGTTGTTTATGGCTACTGTACCATTGTTTGAAGCATTAGAGTATTTTGATGTACCCCATGAACCCTCTGCCTTTTCCGCATCGGTATAAGAGAATATATTATAGATACGTCCACCGTGAGTTCTTGAACTGATGATTACAGAGCCGTCAGGAAGCTCATCTGCCTTTGGCTCGTCACCACCGCTTGGAATTGGAGAGACATTGCCACCGCCAAGAATTGTCCATGTTTCACCGAAGTTGTCGCTGTAAAGTGCGAAGTTTACATGTGAACCGTTGACATCCTTTACAAGCACAGCGCAATAGATGCGGTAGTAGTCACCAACCTTGATGTATTTACTCTGCGAGATTTTACCGGAGCCAACAAACATCGCACGTACAGGACCATATGGTGTGTTGTCAAACTGTGCATATATGTGTGCTTCACGATCAACAGGTGTGCTCCAAGTCTCACCGCAATCCTCACTGTAGAAATGTGAGATACCCTGGTGGTTGTTGCGTGTTCCGTTAGGGAATGAAACATTTCCCGAGCAGCTGATTACAAGAACACGATTACTCTCGCGGTCAGCCACGATACAGGGGTCACCAAATCCTACGTACATATCGTTGTTGTCCGGATTGATACCTGCAGCACCTTTACCCTGAATGATATCAAAAATTTCGCCCCATGTTTCACCATTATCCTTGCTTATACGCGCACGTAGGTCGATACGACCGTTTGTTGCCATACCAATATCGGCACGGCTGTGACGATAGTCGGCAACAGCTATGATATTACCGTTCTTTGCTGTTGCAATGGCAGGAATACGATAAGGAATAGCACCTGATGTTGGTGTCGGGAATACATCAAACGCCGGCTCTGGTGTGCGTATGTCAAGTTTTAGATAAACTTTGAAATTTGAGAATGTAATACCCTTATTGGCACCTGTCTGAGTGAACGAGGCTGTGCGTGCAGCATCTTCTATTGTCTCAGAAACGCTCTGCGCAGTAGCAGAAGATGTATAAGTGTTACCGTTGGCACTCAATGTCAGTGTGTAGCTGCCGTCATTGTTTGTATTTACATAATCAAAGCTGTAACCGGAAATAACCAAGCCTTCGGGAGCGGTCAAAGTATATGTACAAGATCCTGATTGACCAGAATAGCCAGCAATATAATTGCCTGAATATTGCATGTTATTTGCATTAAGAGACAATGAGAAACCTGCAACTTCGTTGCTTTCCCACTTTGAATGCCATGTGCCGTTTGCATTGCTTGCTGTGAACTGACCATTGGAAGCAAGAATTTCCACAGTAGCTTCAGCAGGAGTGATAACGATTGTGGAACCGGCATCAGCACCCTCTGCCCAGAAAGCGAGTTTGCCTATACCGCCAAAGTTGTTCACGGCATAGTTTGTACCATGTATTCTCATGAAATAGCCATTCACATTCGCAATCTTGTCAGATGTTGCAAAATCCCAACGACCTACATAACCTTCAGGAAGATTATTCTCATCCTGCATTGTAGGATATGTACCGCCACCGGTACCACCATAACCGGCAAGCGCACCCATTTTGGTACTTGATGCCAAAACCTTGCCTGTTCCTGCTTGTTTATTATATACGGCATATCCGTTTGTGGCATCACCGACAAAACACCAGAGTTCCTCATCAAGGCCTTTAACTGTAGATGTGCCAAGAGCAATATGGTCGGCACCGGCATTGTCTTTAATAAGTTTTGCACCGTCACCAATACCCATGGTGTACCAAACTGTACCGGGAGCAAATTCACCATCTACAATGGTTGTTGCTTTAAACGGTACTTGTGCCCACACTGTTGCAACTGTAAACAGCGCAAGCAACGAAAGTAAAGTTTTTTTCATAAAATAGTTATTTAAGTTTAAATTAGCCCATACTAAGGGAATATGTCGCAAATATATAATAAATATACTTATGTTTTATTTAAAAAATAAAAAAACGATGAAAAAATCCATCGTTTTAAAGATTAAAGAGATTGACTTTTTTTTTAAAAAAAACTGGGTTAATCTCTTTGTTATTCAAGGAAATATCATTATTCCAAGTTTATAATCGTTATTCCCGCACCACCGAATTGTACATGTTCATCGTGGAAGTTCTTTACAAAAGGCAATGTACTCAAATATTGACGTACAAGGGTACGCAGAATTCCGTTACCGGTGCCATGCAACACACGCAACTGATGCGCATTGCAAACAACCGCATCATCTATGAAATAGCCAACCGCCTGCACAGCCTCTTCACCACGCATGCCACGGATATCCAGGTCGGCACTGAAATTCAAACGTTTATGATGTAGTTGCTCTTGTGTCTCCGATGTCAGGAACGACACTTTACGCACCTCTTCCTTGGGAGCTTCAGCCGGCTGCAATCTGTCAAGCGAAATTATCGATTTTATGGCACCGAAACTGACAACAGCTCCCGCTTTTTTAATCTCCATCACCTTGCCTACGGTTTGTTGCCCAGATATACGCACATATATGCCCGACGTAATGTCAAAACGTTTCTGTTCCGTTTCCTTGTGTGTGTTGGAGCCCTCTTTTTGCAATGAACTTTTTTTATCCTGCTTGCCATTTTTCTTACGTTCTTGACGTGCAAGAATCTTAGCCATTTCACGGTCGGCTTTCATCTGCTGTTTTTCTCGAGCAAGTTCCTCTATCTGTTTGCTGAAATCACTCAGTTCCTGACGCGCCTGACGTGTTCTCTCTTTTTCTGCTTTTGCCTCGACAATTGTACGTATAGTGTTTTCAATCTTTGCGTTAGCCTCTCGCAACATGCGTTCAGCCTCTTCGCGTGCCTCCTTTATAATCTGTTTGCGGCTTTTTTTCAAATCATCACTTGATTCCTGCACCTTTCCAAGCATTTCATCAAGTTCTTTCTCCTTTTGATGAACATTCTTGCGTTTGCTTTCCCAATATCGTTTGTCGCGCACAATATCCTGTAGATATTTGTCCGACTGGATATAGTCACTGCCGACAATCTGTGAAGCATCGTTTATAACATCTTCGGGCAAACCTATTTTTCGGGCAATCTCAACAGCGAACGAGCTACCCGGGTTACCTATCTGCAACTGGAAGAGGGGACGCATTTCACCACGGTCATACAGCATTGCTCCGTTCACCGTTCCCGGTGTGGAGTCGGCGAAATGTTTGAGGTTCTGATAGTGGGTTGTTATTATTCCGTATGCACCGCGTTCATTGAAACGTTTGAGCAGAGCCTCGGCAATAGCAGCACCGATAAGCGGTTCTGTACCACCTCCGAACTCATCAATGAGGATAAGCGATGCTTTGTCGCAATTCTTGAGCGTATGCTTCATGTTGAGCAGATGGCTCGAATATGTACTGAGGTCATCTTCAATGCTTTGCTGGTCGCCAATATCAATGAAAAGACTCTTGAAAAGACCTGCACGACTGCGTTCGTGTACAGGAATAAGCATTCCGCATTGTAACATATACTGCAATAGTCCCGCAGTCTTGAGGCACACCGATTTACCACCGGCATTCGGACCTGATATTATAAGCAGACGACGTTCGCCGTCAAGCTCAATATCCAGTGGAGACATTCTGCGTCCATGCTTACGCAACGATTTTTCAAGTAACGGGTGATATGCTGCCCCCCAGTCAATCATAGGGCGATTGCTTAAAGCCGGTTTCAATGCGTCAAACTCGATTGCAAGCTCTGCTTTGGCACGTATAAAGTCCATCTCGCCGAGAAAGTCGTATGCCTGCAAAAGTTGGGGAACCTGTGGACGAAGTTCCTGAGAGAACGCCGATAGTATTGCTATGATTTCGCGTTTTTCTTCGGCTTCAAGTTCTCGAATCCTGTTGTTTGCCTCAACAACCTCTGCCGGCTCAATAAATACAGTTTTTCCACTTGCCGATTCATCGTGAACTATACCGCCCATCTTGCGTTTGAGAGCCGGAGCAACAGGTATCACAAGACGACCGTCGCGCATGGTTGGAGATGCGTCCTTTTCGACAAGACCATCAGCCTGCGCACGACGCAATATGTTGTTCAGAGTGCGCGAGATACCGCTTGATGTGCGCACCAGTTCGCCACGGATACGTGCCAATGTCGGCGATGCACTGTCCTTTACCGAACCGAACTTGTCTATTATAGAGTCAATGTCGCGTATTACACGCGGAAAAGCCTCAACTTCGCCTGCAAGCCTGCGTAATGACGGGTAAAGCGAATTGTCCTCGTCGGCATTACCTTCACCCTGCTTGCGCAGTAAAGAAAGCATACGACCTATGGTGTCGAGCGAGCGACGCAATGAATGAAGTTCGTCCGCGCTCATATACATACCCTCTATGCGTATGCGTTGCAGCGGCTCTCGGACATCGAAATAGTAATCATTTGGGAATGAATCCTCCAGTTGCAATATACGTACAAATTCCACAACCTCATCAAGACGTGTGCTTACAGCACCAAAATCTGTCATAAATTGCATATCATCGACACGTTCGCGTCCCAGACCACTCAAGCATCTCTCTTTGAGCATTAGACGTATAGCATCAAACTCTATTCGTGATTCAAAATTTTGAGGATATATCATGATTCTACTTTTTCGAGTCGCGAAGATACATCAAAATTGGTGTAAATAGAAACTCTTTGCGCTTTTTTCAAAAAATAGAGCTGCTTATAATTATAATCTATAATTATTTTGTAATTTTGCATAATTGTGGACAATAATGCAATCCAGAAAAAGCAGATAATAATATAACCACAAACAAGCATTTGAACTGATTATTATCCCAAATGATATATACATACAACAACATAAAGGTAAATATAAACATCCAAGGCGAGGGTGACCCGATACTGCTTTTGCATGGTTGGGGCTGTAGCAACGACATATTCCGCAACATACAACAGGTGCTGTCGCAAAACTACACCACATATAATTTCGATTTTCCGGGTTTTGGCGCATCGGATGAGCCTGAGACCGTTTGGGGAACAGAGGAATACACTGCCATGGTAGAGCAGTTCGCAAAAGATAACAATATCAATAATCCTGCTCTTGTAGGACACTCCTTTGGCGGAAGGATAAGTATTATATATGCTTCGCGCAACAGCGTCAGCCGTGTTGTTCTTGTAGATGCGGCAGGCATCAAGCCTAAACGCCCGTTCAACTATTATTGGAAGGTATATACATTCAAGACATTGAAATGGTTGTGCAATACTTTTTTACCCAAACCGGTTGCACAATCAATTATTGACAAGCGACGCAGAGGTGCCGGTTCAAGCGACTACAATAATGCATCGCCAATGATGCGTGCAATACTATCAAAGGTTGTAAACGAGGACCTTACCCATCTACTGCCAAAAATAAAAGCCCCAACGCTTTTGTTCTGGGGAAATATGGATACCGCAACTCCCATAAGTGATGCAAAAACCATGGAACGGCTTATTCCCGATGCCGGATTGGTTGTAGCACATGGCACCGGACACTTTTCTTTTATTGAGAATGCCGGTCTGTTCACTGCTGTAATGAAGAACTTTTTCAAAATAAAATAAAATGGATAGCTCAGTTATCATATACGCCATTGTGGCACTGCAATTCTTTTTGATAATTGCTGCGTACGACATTCACATGTTTCAGTTGAGTTCGTACCGCTATAGCCGTTATTTCCGTTGGCTCGTACCCGGAAATATAGTTTCATTGAAAAGAGTGATGGCTTTTGGCATGCTTGTTGCCATATTCGTTCCTGAAAATATCGCGGCAATAGTCATAACGTTGTTTGCGTTTATATACAGCTTAAAGGAAAAGTTCAAGACTCCGCTTGTTTATACCAAACGTGTAAACAGACTTTTTACAACAAATGTAATCCTGTTTGTTGCAATCGAAACCATCGCTGTTCTTTTCGCCGGGAAATGGGCAAATGCGGTAATTGGCGTAACATTGCTGTTTTCAAACATTCTTATGTTGATTGCAAACATCATAAACACTCCAATAGAGAAAGCAATCAACAGATACTACTACAACGATGCCAAGCGAATAATAGAAAGCAATAAAAATCTTATAGTCATAGGTGTTACAGGCAGTTTCGGAAAGACAAGCACCAAGAACTATCTGGCAGGAATACTTGCTGAGAAATACAATATTCTTGTAACGCCGGGAAATTTCAACACTCTGTTGGGCGTGATACGTACAATACGCGAGCAGTTGCGTCCATATCATCAGGTATTTATCGTTGAGATGGGTGCAAAGCAGAAAAACGACATAAAGGAAATCTGCGACCTTGTACATCCCACAATTGGTATCGTTACAGCTGTTGGTGAGATGCATCTTGAGACATTCAAGAGCATAGAGAACATACAAGATACAAAATTCGAACTTATAAACTCACTGCCGGCAGACGGTGTCGGTATTATCAACAACGACAGTAAATACATAAGTGGTTATAAAGGAATAACATCGCAGTGCAGAATAATACGCTATGCAGTGGACAACGGTGCCGATTACAAAGCCACCGATGTGCAGTACGGAGCAAACGGCTTGTCGTTCAGGTTAAATAATGGAGAACAATTCAACAGTCGCCTGTTAGGTGCAGGAAATCTATTGAATATTCTTGCTTCAATGGCTGTTGCCGACTATCTGAAAGTTCCTGTAAACAAACAGAAAAATGCCATTTCGCGCCTGCAACCTGTTGAACACCGTCTTTCAATGAAAGTTGCAAACGGTATCACTGTGCTTGATGATGCATACAACTCCAATCCGCAAGGTGCAAAAATGGCGCTTGAAGTGCTTAAGAATTTTGCTGTTGAGAATGGCAACAAGCGTATTGTCATCACCCCGGGATTTGTTGAGATGGGAACACGCCAGTACGAAGCAAACAAGGAATTGGGTAGAACAATCGCCGCAAGTTGCGATTACGCCATAGTGGTGAATGTCACCAACAGGGAAGCTATCATGCAAGGCATTATAGAAGGCGGAGCAGATACCGACAGATACTATCTTGCAGATTCTTTGAACCAGGCGCATTCACGCCTTGCACAGATACTAAAGGCTGGTGATGTGGTGCTTTATGAAAATGACCTGCCCGACAATTTTAAATAAACAAGAATAACATAAAAACGACATATAGCAATGAAAACAAATGTAGGAGTAGTATTCGGTGGACGTTCCGTTGAGAACGAAATATCGGTAATCACTGCCAATCAGGCAATAGCGGCAATGGATAGAGAAAAGTACGATGTTACCCCGATATATATAACAAAGGAGGGCAAATGGTACACAGGCAAAGCATTGCTTGACACATCAAACTACCGCGATACAAAGAAACTCCTTGCACAATGCGAAGAGGTGTATATGAAGCCGATATATGGCGATACAAATCTATATCGTGCCAAGAAAGGATTGTTCCAGAAGGAGATTGTCACAAGGCTCGATGTAATGCTCCCTGCTCTGCATGGAACAAATTGTGAAGATGGTACTTTCCAGGGAGTCATGGAGTTCTGCGGAATACCATATACAGGTTGCAACACGCTTGCGTCTGCAAACGGTATGGATAAAATCACCATGAAGATGATACTTAAGGAGTGTGGCATTCCGGTGATTGATTATTGCTGGTTCAGCGACAAGGAGTGGGCTGACAAGCAGGATGCAACAATAGAACAGGTGGAAAAGAAACTCGGCTACCCGGTTATCGTAAAGCCTGCAAACAGTGGTTCAAGCGTCGGTATCCGTGCTGCACACAATCGCGAGGAACTCCTTGATGCTGTGGATTACGCAATATCATTCACAAACCGTGTGATAATAGAAAAGTACGTTCAGAAACTGAAAGAGGTTAACTGTGCCGTTCTTGGCAACTACTACGAGTGTCAGCCGTCGGTTTGTGAGGTTCCCGTTCGCAGTGGAGAGATTCTCTCATATCAGGATAAATATATGAACGGTGGTGGTAAACAATCACAGGGTATGCGTTCTACAGTTCGCGAGATACCGGCGAACCTGCCACAGGCAAGCACTGAGTTTATTCAGAAAGCGGCGTGTGACACCTTCCGTGCGCTATCGTGCGACGGCGTGGCACGTATCGACTTTATCATTGATGAGGCTACTGATGAAATTTTTGTAAATGAAATAAATACAATTCCCGGTTCATTGTCATTCTATTTATGGGAATATAGCGGAGTTAACTTCACCGGGCTTATCGATTGGCTCATAGAGATAGCATTGCGTCGTAAGCAGGATGCCGGTTTCAAGGCTGTCAACTACGGCGAGAATATTTTTGCCGCAAAGAGCACCGGCGGAGCAAAAACCGGAGGCAAGTTCGGTAGTAAGATGTAATAAAAAACGGAATTGCAGTTGCAATTCCGTTTTTTATTAACTTATTTTTTATCCTTGTTCTTTTTCTCTTCCTCTACGGTGGGAGCTGAATCCTTGTACATGAATCGGCGAATTTTTTGTGTTGCCGTTTTCTCGAAAGGCTTTTTCATTACCTCAACAGAACTTACCTGTGACGACTTGTTCACATTCTTATTTGTAATGTTCAGAATCTTTGCTTTCCACTTGTCGATGCTTTCGTAAATCTTATCTTCACTCTCGTTATCCCATGCTATGAAATTCTCGATAGGAGCAACAAGAGCAACAAGACGACCGTTACGCTCAACGACGATAGACTCACTCACACCCTCAACATTGTTAAGTACATTTTCAATTTCCTCAGGGTAGATATTCTCTCCCGACGGACCAAGAATCATATTGCTGTTGCGCCCCTTGATAAAGAAGCGTCCTTTCTTGTCCTGAACGGCAATATCACTTGTACGGAACCAACCATCCTCGGTAAATACACTCTTTGTGCGCACGGGGTCCTTATAGTATCCAAGCATTACATTAGGACCTTTTGCCACTATTTCACCTTCGCCGGTCTCCGGGTTTACATTATGCAATTTCAGCTTAACGTTATATACAGGATAGCCGAATGAGCCCACTGTACGCCATCCGTCCATCGCATAGCCAAGGAGTGGGGATGTTTCGGTCAAACCGTATCCGATTGCGTATGGGAAACGTGCCTTGAGCAGGAATTTCTCAACTTCAGGGTCGAGTTTTGCACCGCCGATGCCATAGAACGAGATATGTCCGCCGAATGTCTTTTTCAGCTTCATGCCTATTATGCGGCACATGATACCGTTCATGTGCTTGTTCATCCAACGCAGTGTACGGCTCTTCTCTATTGTTGGCAAAACACTGCCTTTATAAACCTTTTCTATAATCATTGGCACAGTGAGCATTGTTGTAGGCTTGACAATCTTCATAGCCTTCATCAACAACGACGCTACAGGAGGTTTAGGCAGATAATATACCGTAGAGCCGGTGTACATTGGATAGAGCATTCCGAGGGTCATCTCCAGTGTGTGTGCCATTGGAAGTATCGACAGCCATCTGTCCTTTGTTCCTCTTTTGCATGAATGATAGCAGGTGATGACGTTTGATGCCAAATTGCGATGGCTGAGAACAACACCCTTTGCGCTACCGGTTGTTCCTGACGTGTATATGATTGTAGCAATGTCATCCGGTGTTGGATTGGATGTGCGACCGTCGCAAGTGAATTTGTCATCATCGGCTTTTATAACCTCGAATGTGTCAAGTTCGATGACCAACGTCATTTTATCTTTAACTTCAGCAGACACCTTGCCTGCAAGTCTCTTTGATACAAATATTACCTTACTCTCAGAGTGGTTGATGATGTTTGTTACCTCATTTTCCGAACTGTCGGGAAGTATGGGGATTGATATTCTGCCATAGGCGACAGTGGCAAAGAATGCTACAGACCAATTAGGCATGCTCTGCGACAGGATAGCTACCTTATCGCCCGAACCGATACCGTATTGTGTGAGTTTCTTTGAGAGTGCATCGCACTCGCTCTTGAATGAGGCAAAAGTGTATGAGCCTTCTTTTGTATCATACCACTGCGTGTAAATTCTTTTGGAATATACCGTTGTGGCATATTCATATAACTTTGCGAGTGTATCGACGTACTTCTCGCGCATCTTTTTCAAACGTTTGTAAACCTGAATCATACTGTTATCTGTTTTTCAACCGCAAATTAATAAAAAATGTATATATAAATAAAAATAAAAAGCCGATAATTTGTCAAATAACACCTTCTTGATACTGAAATTACCATGCACCCACAATAGAACCGGCTATCAGCTCGTGCCCTTGTGCGTTCGGGTGAATACCATCGGAGCACATAAGAGCCATCATGTCCCCATTATAGTTTTCAAAAGGAGAGGTTATGTCTATTATAGGAGTTCCTGTCGATTCTGATATTTCAAAAAGTGCCTTGTTGTATGTTTCATGCCAACGAGTGATAATATCTATATCTCCACCGAGCCAACGTATAATATTTGCCCTTTGCTCCTCATTCATAAAACGGCTTATAAATGAAAAATATGCATTGGAATCAATGGGGGGCAACGATAATATTATCGGTTTCGACCCCAGAGTGCGCACTCTCTCTATGAGTGAGAGGAATTGCACCTTGAACGAATCAAGAATTGTCTTTGGTGTATGTTCCGAAGTGGGATTGTCAGCAATACCTCTCCAATCAAAGTCGCAATCGTTTCCGCCAAATTCAAGGAAGGTTACGTCTGTGGCAGAAATGTCCGAAGAGTGTCTGTCTATAACATTATGCCCAAAGCCTATTGTGCAACCGAACTTGGCATAATTCTTGATACTAAGATTCAGTTTTTCACTGATAATATCAATAAATGAGCCTTTTAACACTGAATATCTGTTTTCGCTGTTTAGCACCACACCTCTTGTCAGAGAATCGCCGAGTGCTGCAATATTTACTTTTTCCATCTGTTTTCCGTTTTGTTTCGGATGCAAAAATATAATTGGCTGAACGAAAGACGAAAAAAGAGTTATAGGGACAGATGTTTAGTTAAAAAGTACTATTATTCAGGGATAAAATGGCATTTTTAGGGATGTTTGACAATTATTCATTATCTTTGTCCCAATGTAAAAGGTATAGAAAAATGAATGCATCAAACAACAATATAACAGGAAGGACATCAACCATACTCCACTCTTTGGCAATACCATTATTCTTTCTGTTTTTTACTATATTTTACAAACCACGAGGTATAGAAAAACTGCTTGACATGGAGCATGCAAGTTTTGCCTTCAATATAACTATCCTGTTTTGTATTGTACTTCTGTCCACCAGCATTACCCGAGTATGGCTCTATCTGCTCGGGTTATACAGGAGTGTAAGCAAACAGACATATGCGGCTTGGTGCGTATGCGAAATGATAATAGCTGCATTGTTTTCATCATTGTACATAACCCTAATGCTCAAAGAATCTGTATCGTACTTTGAGATTGCCGGAACAGCTATGATTCTTATCATGACATCAACTATATATCCATATATTTTCTTATGGCTCCAATATGAGATATATGCAGGAAAGCAACGGCTGGACGAGACTCCTGACGAAAAATCGCTTATACGCTTCTATGACGAATACAAGAAATTAAAACTTGTTATAGCCCGCGAGGCTGTAATGTTCATAAAATCAGAGGAGAATTATGTGCATATACACTACCTCGACCACGACAAGAACAAGAAATTCACATTACGTTCATCAATGAAAGCACTTGAGGAGACACTCACCAAGCATGGTCTTGTAAGGTGTCACAGGTCCTATTTTATAAATCCTGAATATATAAAGATAGTGCATAGAAACAGTGCAGGAATTATTGTGGCTGAGCTGAACAAACCCAATTGCGACACAATTCCAATTTCGCGCAAGTATCAGGACGTGATAACCAAACTGATATAACTTACTCCTTGCCTCTTACAAGAAGCTTTCTTATAACCGCCGAGTAACCGCATCTGCGGCAGAGTGGCTCCACTGCCACATGACGCGTAAAGCCATCATATATGGCACGTGCGCGCGGAGAAGCCAGAATTTCATCAAGCTGTTGTTCAAAAAGATTGCCCAAAGGTATATCTCCGGCGTGGTCAAGACAGCAAGGAACAACAGTTCCATCCACAAGCACACCGAACTGGTTGCGCAGGGCATAGCAGAAAGCCTCTTTCTCTTCGTTCTCCTTACGCTCGCTGTCGGGCCACTCAAACATGCGTGCATACTCCAGATAAACATTTTTTGCAACACGCCAGCCATAGTGACGCTCATCCCATGGGCGTGGAAAACGTTCTGCTACCAATTCATGCAAAAGGTCGTTCTGAGTGTCATATCCCCCCTGATTCCAAAGGCGTAACACTATCACAATACCGGCTTCAGCGGCACGAACAGTGAAGTCCATAACCTCCTTTATATATTGTTCCGGGTTATCCTTTCCATTGCCCTCATGCGAATGCAGGGATATCTGTATCTTGTGCGGCTTGGCTTCTATGACACCCTGCGCACGCGAAAGCAGTGTACCATTGGTGGTAAGCACCGGAATAAAACCTTTATCACGTGCCATGCATATAAACTGTGGTAACAATGGATGCAGAAACGGCTCACCCATAAGGTGAAAATATAAAAAACGAACCTTGCCACGCATCTTTTCGGTAAGAGCATCAAATTCCTCTAACGAAAGTTTGCGCTTTGCTCTGTCAGTCTTTGGGCAGAACAGACAATCAAGATTGCATATATTTGTTATTTCGAGATAGCAACGTGTTATCATTCCTGTAATATCATGTAAAAGCAATAACTAATGCAAAAATATTGTATTAAGTCAATAAAAACAACCTATACATTTAAAAACATATCATAGAAGATAGTGTTGATATATACAAAAAAGAGGAAAGTTGGACTTTCCTCTTTTTTGAGTGACTCGCTTGGGGCTCGAACCCAAGACCCCATCCTTAAAAGGGATGTGCTCTACCTGCTGAGCTAGCGAGTCAACCTACGTGCCGTTAAGCGAGTGCAAAGATAGGCATAATTTTCGAACCGGCAAACATTCCGGCCGTTTTTTTGTATTTTATATTATAAATATTTTAGGATTTGCTGTTTTTTTGGCAAAACAACACATTATTTTTCTTTATCCTGCGCCACATTGGCACTGTTTATTGCCTTTTTCAATATCTGCTCTTCATCGGACTTTGAATACTCGGCAATCTCATGATAACGTTTGAGATAAGCAAGCAGAATAGTTGTCAAAGGCAATGCCACAATCATACCCAACAATCCCAATAGTTTTCCCCAAATAGAGAGTGAAAGCAATATCACCGCGGGGTGAAGGTTCATTCTCTTACCCATAATATAAGGCACAAGCAACAAATCCTGAATAATCTGCACGACAAGCAGAACAGCGCATGCCGACAGCATTATAAGCCAGAAGTCGCCACCCGTTGATGCCGCTTTCAGAACAGCCAACAACACCATAGGAACAACCGACACAAGTTGCAGGTAAGGAACAAGATTTAGCACACCTATAAAGAGTCCGAATGCTATTGCCACCGGGAAATCGACTATGCTCAGACCAATCGAATAAAGAATACCCACACAGAGCGCAACCAATGCCTGACCGCGGAAATACTGATTCATACCGCCGACAAGATCGCCCCACAGCTTACCTACGATACCACGCCACTTTTTGGGAACATAAGGTTTCCATCCTCTTGAGACACGTTCGAAGTCAAGAAGAATAAAGAACAGATACAACAATGTTATACTCATGGCAAAGAGCTGGCTGACGGCATTGAACGTACCTGTAACGACTACATGAAAACGCTCTGCCAAAACCGGCACAAAATCTCCACTGCCAACAGACTTGACAACATCTGCAACATCCTTGTCATTGAAAATCTCCTTAAAGAAATTTATGACAGGCTCAGGAATTGTGGCATTCATCAGATTGTTGTTCAGGAAAGCAATAATAAAATCCTTCAACAAATTGAGTTCACTTATTATCGATGGTACAATAAGAAGCAATATACCATACACGACAGCTCCTATCAGCACCAATGCAACAATAGTCGATAACAGACGGAATTTGAAACGTAACCTGTTCTGAATGAAATTCACAAGCGGGTTAATGAAATAAGCCAACAGCCATGCTACAGCAAACGGCAACAATATTCCACTAAGGCTGTCGAGTACAAAATATGTAATGGTGAGCGTAGCAATTATAAGCAATATACGCAGGAAACGCCCTAAAGTAACTTCATTCTGTTTCATACAAAATCATCTAAAATATCAATCCTCATTCTTTGAACGCACCTCTTCCACTCCGCCGACAAGCAAAACGAACTCTCCACGCGGTTCATTTTTTGTAAAATGCTCCACAAGCTCCGAAAGCGAGCCACGCACACACTCCTCGTGCAATTTGGATATCTCACGCACAGCAGCCGCCTGACGTTCGCCACCGAACACTTCGGCAAGCTGTGTCAACGTCTTGAGCACTCTGTAAGGCGATTCGTAGAAAATTATGGTACGTTGCTCCTCTTTGAGGAAGTTCAGACGCGTCTGGCGACCTTTTTTCTGTGGCAGAAAACCCTCAAAGACAAATTTATCGCATGGCAATGCCGAACATACCAGCGCCGGCACAAAAGCCGTTGCACCCGGCAGGCACTGTACCTCTACCCCACTCCTTACACACTCGCGTACAAGCATGAATCCCGGGTCGGATATAGCAGGTGTTCCGGCATCGGAGATAAGAGCCACATGACCGGCACAATCCCTTATACGTTCAACAACAGACGCAGAGGTCTTATGTTCATTGAATTTATGGTGCGAGTACATCGGCACCTGAATATCGAGATGTTTAAGCAGTTTCGACGAAGTACGGGTATCCTCAGCCAGCACAAAGTCAGCCTCCTTCAACAGACGCACCGCACGCATTGTAATATCCTCGAGATTACCCACCGGAGTGGGTATGACATATAGCATTCCCATAATTATCCTATTTTACATTGCTATGCAAAATAAATATAAATAAAAGAAATACACATAAGGAATCGGGATTATTTTAAGCATACAATAATTAAAATGTCGATAACTTGCAAGCCATAAAAATTTGATTTAACACATTAATGTTTGTCTTTGATATAAAATATCGAACATATACTGCACTCGCTGTGAAAAATATTGAAGTAAACTTCATATTTCTCGCTCGTTTGTGTTTATCTTTGTACTTAAACAAAGACTCAGGCAGAAACATAATATAAATGAACCGCTTTTCAGAATTCAATCACATGGAGATGATGCGTCGCGGACGCATAGAGGTAGTTTGTGGCTCAATGTTCTCAGGCAAAACCGAAGAACTGATACGCCGTTTGAAGAGAGCAAAATTCGCACATCAGAAAGTAGAAATCTTCAAGCCCGCACTTGACACCCGTTACTCAGACGTTGAGGTCGTATCACACGACAGCAATCACATAACATCCACACCTATAGAATCATCAGCAAGCATGCTGTTGCTTGCCGACGATGTAGATGTTGTAGGAATAGATGAAGCACAGTTCTTTGATGCCGACCTTGTAAACGTGTGTGAAGAGCTTGCACGCCGTGGCACAAGAGTTATCATTGCCGGTCTTGACATGGACTTCAAATGCCAACCCTTTGGCCCGATGCCAGCCCTCATGGCAATAGCAGATGAAGTGACAAAAGTACACGCAATATGCGTAAGATGCGGCAATCTTGCATACGTGTCACACCGTCTGGTGGAAGGCGACAAGCAAGTACTGCTTGGCGAAAAAGCCGAATACGAACCACTATGCCGCGAATGTTATCTCAAAGCATTGAAGGAGCGTGCCGAAAAAGAGCAGAAATAACCCGTAAAAGCACAACAGTAAAGCCAAATGCAACGATACAAGAACCTTTTCATAGACCTCGACGATACCATTTACGACTTTTCGGCAGCGTCGAAAGAATCGTTCATGGAGACATACGAACTGTTGCATTACGAGCGTTTCTTCAAATCCTTCGAGCATTTCTACTCCATATATGAACCATACAACCTCGAACTATGGCGCATATACGGAGAAGGAAAGATAACAAAGGAAGAACTGAACAAAAGGCGTTACAGCCATCCTCTTGAAGCGGTAGGCATACACGACCAGGAACTTGCCGACAGGTTCTGTCGCGAAGCATTAAGCCGCATACCAACCAAAAACAAGCTTATACAGGGAGCCATAGAACTGCTCGAATACCTGCGTCCGAAATACAACCTATATATCCTTTCAAACGGTTTCAAAGAGTTGCAATCGCACAAGATGCGCACAGCAGGAATAGACAAATATTTCGATGCACTCATACTCTCCGAAGACATCGGAGTAAACAAGCCAAACCGCGAGTTGTATGAGTACGCACTTGAAAAGACCGGCTCAAAGCTTGAAGAGAGCATAATGATAGGCGACATGTTCGACACCGACATCGTTGGAGCAGCAAACATAGGCATGGAACAGATATACTTCAATCCAAAAGGAAAAGCGAATGCCACCTTTGCACCAACATACATGGTAAACGATTTGTTAAAGATTAAAGAAATACTATAATTATGGGTAAAGAACAAAAAGCATCAATACTTATCATCTACACAGGTGGTACAATAGGCATGATACAGAACCCCGAGACTGGTGCGCTTGAAAGCTTCAATTTCGACCATCTGCTCAAACATGTACCCGAACTCAAACGTCTGAACATAAATATAGATGCCATAACCTTTGACCCGCCCATCGACTCATCGGATATGGAGCCGGCAATGTGGAGCCGCATAGTTACAATAATAGAAAAGAACTACGACAGCTACGACGGCTTTGTAATACTCCACGGTACTGACACCATGTCATTCACAGCATCAGCCCTCAGCTTCATGCTCGAAGACCTGATGAAACCCGTCATACTCACAGGAAGCCAGCTCCCGATAGGAGCACTGCGCACCGACGGCAAAGAGAACATCATCACAGCCATAGAGATAGCCGCCGCAAAGAACGAAGACGGCACCCCCGTAGTCCCTGAAGTATGCGTATTCTTTCACGAGAAACTGATGCGAGGCAACCGCACCACAAAAGTAAATTCAGAGAGTTTTGGAGCATTCCATTCCAACAACTACCCCGTACTTGCCATGGCAGGAACAGACATACAGTTCTACACACGCAACATCAGGAAATATGTTCCGGGACTGAAACTAAAGGCACATCACGAATATAACAGCAACATCATAATCTTTTCACTCTTCCCCGGCATACAGCAGGAAGTTGTTGAAAAAGTTCTTGGAGCAAAAGAGCTTAAAGGCATTATATTCCGCACATACGGTGCAGGCAATGCCCCACAGAAGAAATGGCTTGTAGATGCACTCAACAAAGCCACAGCCGAAGGCAAGATAATAGTGAACATCACCCAATGCGCCGGCGGCAGCGTCCATATGGAACGTTACGAGACAGGATTGCAACTGCTCGAGGCAGGAGTTATCAGCGGAAAAGACTCAACAGTAGAAGCAGCCATCACAAAACTGATGTACCTGCTCGGCAAAGACCTGTCCACAGAAGAAATCCGCCACAGAATGAGCATCAGCTTCGCCGGAGAAATAACAATGTAATTTCATCCCGGCGTGTGAGTGAGAACACAGCTCCGATTAACCCGC
>JAGBSZ010000164.1 GCA_017631585.1 Bacteroidaceae bacterium | reverse complement strand
ACAATGTGCATTCCAGGTATTATTTTTTTGCAACGCCAGCAAAATCACCATCCGTATTTCAGACACCATACTCAAGTACTCCAGAAAAAAGAAGGAAGCTTCAACGAGCTTCCTTCTTTTTTCTGATTTCTTCGAGCCTTTGCATCCACTCGTACCAGTTTGGTATGTAGAGCGTGGCAATGACCGTATTCAACAACATTCCGAACACCACTGCCGCACCAAGTGACAATCGCGCTCCTGAACCTGCACCGCCGGCAAAGAGCAAAGGCATCACTCCAAGCACAAAGGCAAATGATGTCATTAGGATAGGGCGCAAACGCACATGTCCTGCCTCCGCGGCACTGTAACGTATATCCTTGCCTGCGGCACGATAATCGCGCGCAAACTCAACGATAAGAATTCCGTTCTTTGCACTGAGGGCAATAAGCAATATTATACCAACCTCGGTGTATATACTCACCGGTATATCTGCAATCCAACAACCTATAATTGCACCGAGCAGAGCAATAGGCACTCCCATAATAGCCGCTATAGGACTTGTCCAGCTCTCATATTGAGCGGCAAGCACAAGGAACGCTACGAGTATTGCAAGAGCAAATATCACTGCAGTATTACTTCCGGCAGCCTCCTCCTGATAGGCAACACCCGTCCACTCATAGCCGAATTCGTCTCCGAGCTGAGCCTTGAAGAGCGCGGCAATCTCCTCGATAGCCTCACCCGAACTGTATCCCGGTGCAACGTTGGCTGTGAGAGTTGCACTGTTATACATGTTGTACCTGACAAGCTGGTCACTGCCAAGAATCTCCTCGGATGTCACGAATGTGCTGAAAGGAACCATTTCACCACGATTGTTGGCAAGGCTCAGATTCATCACATTGTCTATAACCTTTTGATTACGTTCACCGGCTGCCATTTTAACCTGCCATATACGCCCGAGCAACACAAAGTCGTTGACATATATCGCACCCATGTAATAGCTCAATGTAGATAGCACGGCACCCATATCAAGTCCCATGGATATTGCCTTTTCCCTGTCGATATTAAGGAAATATTGCGGAACATCGGCTTCAAACGAACTGTTCATGCTCGCAATGGCGCTCTCGCGGTCATAATTATCGGAAAGAGCATCAATAGCCTTTTGCATCTCGTTAAGTCCCAAAGCCTTACGGTCCTCAAGCTGCAGTTATAAGCCACCCACATTTCCGATGCCCGGGATTGCCGGTGGCACAAAAGCAAAGCATTGTGCCTCCTCTATCTCCACATAAGCCTGGCGGTTGAACCGCTCCACCACAGCCGCTGCCGATTCGCTCTTTTTCTTTCTTTCGCTCCAGTCTTTAAGAACAACGAACACACTCGCCGCATTGCTTTGACGACCATTGTTCAATATGCTGAAACCGCTGATGCTGATGTTTGTCTTGACCTCGGGATATTCCGACACAATATCTTCGACCATGGCGGCAACAGCCTCGGTGCGACTGAGTGAGCTTGCCGGTGGCAACTGCACGCTGACAATGAAATAACCGTCATCTTCATCGGGGATAAATGTCGTAGGCCAATGTGTGAACATATACACGGCAAACACAACCATTGCAACAAATGTAATTGCCGCAATCCAAGCCTTGCGCAACAGAAAGCCAACACTCCTGTCATATATCTTTTGGACAAAATCATAGCCTTTATTGAACCATCCGAAGCCTTTGTGTCTGCCGGTGGCAGTGGGACGAAGCAGTATAGCACTCAACGCCGGGGTGAGCGTAAGAGAATTGAAACCGCTGAAAAGTGTTGCTGTGGCTATAGTCAAGGCAAACTGCTTATATAGTTGTCCTGAAATTCCTCCAATCATTGTTGTGGGGATAAATACAGCCATCATCACAAGCACTACACCTATTATGGGACCCGTAATCTCATCCATTGCCTTTTCGGTAGCCTCACGCGGTGCAAGCTTACCCTCGTCGAGAATACGGGTGACATTCTCCACCACCACAATGGCGTCGTCAACAACTATGGCAATGGCAAGGACAAGTCCGAAGAGAGTAAGAGTGTTTATGGAGAATCCCAACAGCAACATAACAGCCAATGTACCTATAAGCGACACAGGGATTGTAAGGCAAGGTATGAGCGTTGCACGCCAATTCTGCAGAAAGAGGAAAATAACGAAAATCACCAGAGCTGTTGTCTCGAACAGAGTAAACAGCACCTCCTCGATTGAACTGCGCACCACCTCGGTGGTATCAAGAGCTATCTGATACTGCACACCGGGAGGAAAAGCCTCAGCAAGTTCCTCCATACGTTCCCTCACAGCCTTGGAAACGGCAAGCGAACTTGAGCCGGGCGACTGATACACAGCCAACGCAGCAGTGGGCTTACCTTGCAGATACGACGAAGAGGTGTAGGTTTCACTGCCAATCTCAATCTCGGCAATATCGCGCAGATAGAGCATCTCCACCCCATTGTTTCGTATTACAATATCACCGAACTGTGCAGCATCACTGAGCCTGCCCTGCACATTCAGGGTATATTGGAAAGCATTGTCGGCAGTGGCATCGAGAGTCTGTCCCACATAACCTGCCGACACGGCAAGGTTCTGACGGCTAATCGCCTGATATACCTCAGAGGCAGAAATGCCTCTTATGCGCATAGCTTCAGGGTCGAGCCACACACGCATGGAGTATTTTCCCGCACCCATAATCTCCACTCCGCCTACACCGGGAGTACGTGTGAGCTGATCGACAAGCTGCAGTTGGGCATAATTAGACAGATAGAGTTGATTATACTCCTCGTCACCCGTGAGAGTGATGAAAAGGACAATATTGGTCGATTGCTTCTGCACCACCACGCCCTGTTGGGTAACCTCGCTCGGCAGAGAGTTAAGAGCAATATTAACCCTGTTCTGTACAAGCACCGTAGCCATATCGATATCCGTACCCACTTCGAAAGTAACAGTGAGCCTGTATGTACCCGATGACGACGAAGTGGAACTCATATATATCATGCCATCGACACCGTTCACCTGCTGTTCGATGGGAATACCTACCGTCTGTGCGATAGTTTCGGCATTCGCACCCGGATAGACGGCTGTCACCTGCACCGTAGGAGGTGTTATCGACGGATATTGGTCGATAGGCAACACAAAGAGCGACACACCGCCTGCCACAAGAAGCAACAGAGACAGCACTGTGGCAAAGATAGGACGTTCTATAAAAAATTTAGAGAATCTCATGACTGTACATTTTTATTGTTTCTCCATTACAGGAACCACACTCATGCCGTTACGCACCTTGAGCAGAGCCTTTGTAACATACTTCTCATACGGTTCAAGCCCTTCGGTCACAAGGCGCAACGTATCATCGACAAGGCTACCGGCACTTATACGGCGATACTCCACCCTGTTCGAGTCGTTGACAACATAGAGATACTTACCCAGCTGGTCGGTACCTATAGAGGCATCACGCACAAGAATACCGTTACTAACCTTTTCATACGGCAACACCACGCTTATATAGCTTCCCGGCTTGAGCATAGCATCCCTATTGTCAAGTTCGGCACGCACCTGCAGTGTTCCTGTAGTAAGATTCACATCGGGAGCAAGATAGTCTATTTTGGCATTCCGTGTAAAGTACTTTCCGCCACCGAGAGTAAAGGTGATATTGCTCTGGTCTATTTTGGAATCGCCACGTTGCACACTCCTGAGCCATTGCGCATCGCTGATATTGAAATAGGCATACATTATATCATCCTTATACAATTTACACAGTTCCGCAGGCGACATCTCGCCCGACACATACGAGCCAAGAGAATACTTTCTCAAGCCAACGACACCTGTCGCAGGAGCCTTAACATAACAATAGCCTAACTTGGTCTTTGCCGTGTTCAATGCCGCACGGGCATTATCAATGGCAGCCTTTCCGCTTTCGACCTTGCTCTTTGCCTGCAGCAGTTCAATCTGGCTTACAGCATCACTGTTTATGGCAATCTTCATACGCTCGTAGCTGTTAACGGCATAATCATATTCAGCCTGAGCAGTCTGCAAGGCAGCTGTAGCCTGGGCAACAGAATTCTCATACAACGTAGGTTCTATAACAAACAGCAGGTCACCTTTATTAACCCTGCCGCCCTCGGTAAAGTCACGCTTCACTATTGTACCGTTTACACGTCCCACAACAGGGATAACGGCATCAGCGGCGAGGTATCCGGGATACTCGCGCGTGAGCGTAACATCACGCACATCCGGCATAGCAACTTCGACGGG
The DNA here is from genome assembly GCA_017631585.1 of Bacteroidaceae bacterium. Classification (GTDB taxonomy): domain Bacteria; phylum Bacteroidota; class Bacteroidia; order Bacteroidales; family Bacteroidaceae; genus HGM04593. The sequence goes on along the minus strand of JAGBSZ010000164.1, from coordinate 1,528 downwards.
CAATGCAGCACCCGCCGTTTTTGTTTCACTCTCCTTGTGGCATGCCGTCATGACAAGCAATGCCACCAAAAACATCATCTTTTTCATTGTGGAAGAATTTACCAACCGCCACCAAGGGCTTCGTATAATTGAACAAGATATATAAGCGAAAGACCATGCGCCTGAACAAGATAATTCTGGCAACTGAATAGCGAACGCTGTGCGTCAAGCACATTCTGATACTCCGTAAGCCCCTGCTTGTACAGTTCGAGTGAAAGAGCAAGAGTCTCCTCATCCTGATTCATAGCCTCGCGCAAAGTCACAATCTGCGCTATTGAGTTACGATATTTTGACATTGCATCCTGCACCTCCTGCATAGCATTGAGTACAGTGCCGTTGAACGAAGCTATGCTGTAATCGAGTTCGGCACGTGCCTCGCGTGTAGAATTCACACGGTCCATACCACTGAATATACTCCACTGGAGAGAGGGAGCAATTTCCCACACAAGACTTTTGGAACGGGGAAGAGTTTTAAGTTTGTCCGAAGTGAATCCCAACGTACCGGTAAGGAAGAGCGATGGAAACCAGTCGCGTCGCGTAGCACCGAGCAGAGCCGCATTCGCCTCAACCTGTCGCTGTGCGGCACGTACATCGGGGCGACGCAACAGCAGATGTGCAGGCAAGCCCACCTCTATCGGTGCCATATACTCAGGCAAGGCATACCCCTCCTCGAGCCAGCCGTCCAGTTCCTGCGGATATACACCTAACAACACAGCCATGGCATTGCGATAGCCATCTATCGAAGCCTGCATTGCCGGGATTTTGGCTTTGGTGCTATAATAGACACTGAGCGACTGTGCCACATCCAGTTTCGATGCCAAGCCGCTCTTGTAACGCGATGTAACAATCTCCATTATTTCGCGTTGCGACTCCACATTCCAACGTATAACCTGCATCTCGGCAAGCGACTGCCTCAAAGAAAAATAGGTTATTGCCACGTTGGCAACAAGAGAAACCATAACGGCATTGAACTCCTCTTCGGTTGCCATGAAAAGTTTTTTCTGCGCTTTTGAACGCATGTAGATTGTGCCGAACACATCAGCTTGCCACTTCATTGAAACAGCTGCAGAATATTGTCCTTCCCACGCCTCACGATAGAGTGTCTGCGGACTGTTACCGCTTGTCTTGTCGCGCTGCCAACCGAAATTGAGGTCGAATGACGGCATAAGCGCACCCTGCGTCTTGCGCCATGCCGCACGCGCCTTGCGGATATTCTCCATTGCGCCCAACGCAGAGTAGTTATTCTTGCAAGCAGTGACAATAAGCGAATCGAGCAAAGAATCCTCGAAGTTCAGCCACCACGTGTCATCAGGCGGTAATGTCTGGTCAAAAAACTCGCCGTCGTTCCACCCCTGTGGCAACGGCTCTTCAAGATACCCATCGCCCTGCGATGAATATTTCCCATGTTCCACACCCTCTTGTGCCACACTGCATGTAGCAAAGGCAAGGAGAAAAAAGAATAAAAAAATAACCCTCATCATATATGTTT